>JALZUU010000486.1 GCA_023300665.1 Saprospiraceae bacterium
ATTGATTTGAATATAACGGTTCCTAATCCTATCATTGGGACGCTTGGAGAATTGACTTGTCGAGATACGGCTATGCAGTTGGATGCGACCGCCTCTCATGTCCAAGGAATTCCTACGTTTAGTTGGACGACGATGGACGGAATCGTTGTGAGCGGAGCTGCGGGACCAACTCCAGAAATTAGTGCACCGGGTACCTACCAACTAGTAATATTGGATACGGAAAATGGATGCCAAAATACGGAGACGGTTGTGGTCAATGAAAATCGAGAGCCACCAGTAGCGATGATTAGTCCTGTTACTGAAATGCTAGACTGTAATACCGCAAACTTGGAATTAACAGCTACCGGAACTTTATTAGATAGCTATACTTTTGAATGGCGTACTTTGAATGGAAATATTATTGGAAATACCATTGCCATTGAAATTTCTGTTGATGCTCCTGGTAACTATGAGCTCTTGGTAACGGATATGGAAAATGGTTGTCAAGCAAGTACTTTTGAATTGGTGGAAATTGACGAAAATAAACCAGAGAATATAGCGGTAGCAGTACAAGGACCCGCTTGTTTTGGGGAGACAGGAAGCCTTTCTATTCTTGGAGTGACAGGTGGAGAAGGACCTTATTTATATTCATTAGATATTTTTGATGATGAAATATTTTATTCAGATACTATTTATGAAAATTTAGATCCAAGTGATTTTACTTTAACGGTACTCGATATTAATGGGTGTAAACATTCTCAATCTGTTAGAATAAATGAAGTGCCAGCATTAACGGTTACTACAGAGCCGCGCTACGACATCCGATTAGGAGAAACACAAGAATTAAATGCCAGGGTCAGTGTCCCTAATTTTAGAATTGATTCTATTATTTGGCAGCCAAATAATGAAGATATATGTGTAAACTGTTTTGACCCGGTTGTGCGTCCATTTGAAGACACTTATTATACGGTTTCTGTTATTGATGAAAATGGTTGTACGGCGACTGCTCAGACGCTAGTAGCGGTAGACAAAGAACGTCGAGTTTTTATTCCGAATGCTTTTTCTCCAAATGGGGATGGTCAAAATGAGGTAGTAACCGTTTTTACCGATATGCTTTCAGTAGTAGAAGTTAAGACCTTTCAAATATTTAGTCGATGGGGAGAGAAAGTCTTTGAAAATAATAATTTCCAACCCAATCAAGAAATAGAAGGTTGGAATGGTCTCTTTGGTAGAGAAAAAATGATGTCCGGCGTTTATGTCTACTTTGCTGAGGTAGAATTTTTGGATGGACATCGTGAGCTTTATGAAGGAGATATAACGCTATTTCGATAAAAAGAAGCTAATTTTTTATATCGTATAATTGACAATATACTTCTTTTAGTAGTGGAATAGATCTGATTCTAAAGAATTGAGATGTTCATTTGATATTTTATGTCGATTTTTTATATTTTAGGGCTAAGAAAAGAAATCTTAATTTTCTACTCAGAAAAATACAATGAATCGGAACACCAACTTACGAAGTACATCAGCAGGTCTGATAACGTTATTGCTATTTATTTTATCTATTAATAAAGGCTGGACACAATGTAATCTTTTTGTAGACGCAGGAGTAAACCAAACACTTTGCTCGAACATCGGTAGTGTACAACTCAACGGAAGCACAACCGCCCTAGACTTCATTTGGAGTCCTACCACAGGACTTACAGATCCTACTTCTCTTAATCCTCAAACAACGATTACCCAAACTACAACTTATACTCTTACCGCTAGTGAACCTTCAGGTGTTAATCTGATTATAAACGGTGATTTTTCTCAAGGGAATACCAGTTTTACTTCTGATTATGGTTTTAATACTTGTTTGCCTCATCCGTTGGGACCCTTAGGATGTGAAGGTGCTTATGTTATTACTACGAATTCTGGAACTACTCATAGTAATTTTGCCAGCTGTACGGATAACACTACAGGAAACGGAAATATGATGGCGGTAAATGGTGCCAATAATGCTATCAATATTTGGTGCCAGGATATTAATGTGAATCCTAATACAAACTATAATTTTAGTGCATGGGCTACTTCACTTATTAATATATCTCCAGCCAGCCTTCAGTTTTCTATCAATGGAATTACGATTGGTAATATCTTTAACGTATCTCCTCCTAATTGTAATTGGCAAGAGTTTTCTTCAACTTGGAACTCAGGAGGAATAACCAACGCCACGATCTGTATTACCAACCAAAATAATGCGGCAAATGGAAATGATTTTGCTATCGACGATATCTTTTTTGAAGAAATTTGTACCGTTACCGATGAAGTTACCATTAGTGTGGTTGAAGTTAATGGAATGGTAGCACCAGCTCCAATATTGAGCTGTAATGATCCTGTACAATGTATTCAACTTGATGGTTCTGGTTCTACTGCTTCTATTTCTGGAATTCAGTATCAATGGACTGCTAGTAATAATGGGATGATCCAAAGTGGGGCAAATACAGCCAATCCAACGGTCTGTGGAACAGGTGTTTATACCTTAGTAGTCAGCGTAACAACACCAGATGGAAGCCTTTGTATAGCTAATCCTGAAGTCGTCAATGTAACTTCTGATAATCAAATGCCTGGACCTCCTACCGTTGATGGTCCAGTGACTAGTTGTACAAATATCCCAACTAATTATAACTTTAGTGGCCCACAAAGTTACCAGAGTAGTAATTGGATCGTCGTCGGTGATGGTACCTTGATTACAGATCCATCAGCTCCTTTCGCGGAAGTAATTTGGAATAGTCCAGGAATAGGACAGGTTTGTTTAGATGTTTCTAATTTCTGTAATATATTTGGTGTAACAAACTGTATTGATGTAGAGGTTGAAGCAGCTCCTGAACCACCGATTCTTATCGGTCCAGTTAACCTTTGTCCTGATGGTGTTCCAGTCATTTATTCTGTTGATAATCTTTCTGATATTGATAATATTTTTGTTTGGTCTCCTCCACCTGGAGCTACCATAGTCCCAATAGGTAGTGATAATATGATTGGTCTTTTATGGGATGATGACGCAACGGGGGGAACCTTATGTGTAGATGTTGAAAATGATTGTGGATTTGCTCCTTCAGAATGTATAACCATTACCGTCAATGCTCCAATGAATACCAATTTGGATACCATGATTTGTTCTGGAACTACCTTTAATTTTAATGGAACAATCTATGGAAATGGAAACCTATCGGGAACAGAAAATATAGTAGGATTTAATGGTTGTGATAGTTTAGTGGTAGCAGTAACCGTTGCCGAATCAATGACTCAAACGGAAAGTGAGAATGATATCACGTGTGATGTTTTGCAAGATGGAATGATGATGATGGATACGATTCAAAATATAATAGGCTGTGATAGTGTGATCATCACGACGACGTTGGAGTATACGGCACCACTTACCGAAGGGATAAATGTTCCGACCTGTGATCCTTTACAAGATGGGATGATCAGTGCGGATACGATTCAAAATATGCTTGGTTGCGATAGTTTGATAACGACGACGACTTTAGTTTTTTCCAATCTTCCAGTCAATGAAACGATCATGGACGTGACGTGTGATGTTGTACA
>JALZUU010000487.1 GCA_023300665.1 Saprospiraceae bacterium
TATATTAAAATGAAAAAAACAGACCCCTTAATAATTGTCGAAGAAGCCTATAAAACCTCATTGATAAATGTTTGGAATGCCATCACCGAAACCAAAGAAATGAAACAGTGGTTTTTTGAACAAATTGAATCCTTTAAAGCAGAAGAAGGATTTGAAACTGAATTCTTAGTGGAAGTAGGAGATAAAAAATTTACCCATGAATGGAAAATAGTAGAGGTGAAGCGTTTTCAAAAAATAAAATACCAATGGCGATATAAAGAATATACTGGCGACTCCTTTGCTTCCTTTGAATTAAAAGAAGAAAATGGAAAAGTAAAATTAACCTTTACAGCAGAAGTCCTAGAAGATTTTCCAGATGATATTCCTGAATTTAAAAGAGAAAGTTGTATCGGAGGATGGAATTATTTTTTAAAAGAAAGCCTTAAGAATTATTTAGAAAAGGATCAATAAATAATAGTGTGGTAACTTTTTATTAACACGAATTCTCAAAATATATAATCATGAAAACAAGAATCATATTTTTCATACTAATCGGGTGGACATTAAGTCTGAATAGTTTAGTTGGCCAAAATAAAACCAAGTTAAGTAAAGGAGATATTGCCTATGATTTTACGGAAACGGATGATCAAGGAAATAAAATAAGCCTAGCAGATTATAAAGGAAGAGCCGTATTAATCAATTTTACCGCGACTTATTATGGACCTTGTTGGTATACCTATAACCAAATGAACGAGTTACAAAATAAGTATCCAGACAAGCTAAAGATTATTTCATTTCATATGGATGAAGAAAAAGAAAAGTGGAAAAGAATGGCGGAAGAAAGATCAATAAATTTTGAGGTTACTTCTATCTGGGAATCTGATACTAAGAAAGAACTATTTGATCTTTATCAAGCGAATGGTTTTCCATATTATGTGTTGATTGATGATAAAGGAGTCGTAAAGAAAATGTGGTTCGGAAATAGTGAGAAGAAGCTAAAGCGGAATTTGAGAAAAGTGGTTAAAAAGATAGAATAAAAAAATGTAAATTTATTAAGGAGAATTCCTTTACCCGGTTTTGATTTTTTTTAATAAAACCTTATATTTATGGTAATTAGGTGTTAGGTCCTGATGATAGAAAATAAATACTAAAAGACTTCTTTAAGAATAATCTATATAAAAAATGAACAATCAATGCATCGGAATAGGAGAATATCTAAAGGAAGACTACGAAGAAATTCGGAAAATTTCAGAAGACAAAGATGGTCTTGATTTGACCTGGAAGACTTGGAAGCAAAATAAAGAAAATGGAAAAAAACGATTCCTTAATCAAGGCTATGATATCGTAGACATAATTGTTCGACCAATGGAATTAGTTCAATACTGTAGAAGTAGAGGTCTCAAAATAAATGGAGAATCAAGAGCTAACTTTATTTCTAATAAAGTTAATGAATTGTAAGAATCATAGCTATATTGCACTAAAATTAATTCTCTAAATGGATAACCTAAATCAATTTCAATTTAAGTGCTCTTCCTGTGATGAAATTCATGTTGGCATTCCTAGCCTAGGATCGAAAGCACCAAATTACTATTTTAGTATTCCAGAAATAGAGTTAAAAGAAAGAGTATTTTTAACCTCAGATACTTGCATTATTGATAAAGAAAATTTTTTTATTAGAGGTTGTCTCGAATTTCCGGTTAATGGCTACTCAGAAATTTTTAGCTTTGGTGCATGGGTGTCTCTTAGTGAAGAAAATTTTAAAAAATACCTAGATCTTATTGATAAAGAAATTAGAGACCAAGAACCGCCTATGTTTGGATGGTTTTCATCTTGGGTATGGCCATACTACGAGGACACCGAAGATATTAAATCAAGAATCCATTTTCGAAATCATGGTATCAGACCTTATATCGAACTTGAACCCACAAAGCATACCTTAGCTCTAGCACAAACCAATGGAATTTCTGCTCAAGACTTAATCAAAATTTATGAATATTACATTCATGGAAAAAAGGAATAAAAATAAAGGAAACCACTCCAAGAAATCCCCATTCAAAATTAAAACCAACCTCCTCTAACCATGAAAAATCTGTCCACATTCTTCCTCCTATCAGCTGCAATCAAGAGCCTGACCTCGTAACATCAACTCCAATTTCCCTACCCACCAACACCATCAATTATCAAGACACCCCAAATGCTCCCACCTACCGAAACTCCTTTATGTTCTCTGATCAAAGTGCCTGGTTCGCTTATGGATTTCCGAGCGAAGCAAAAAAAATAGGATTTATAGGAGAGAAGGAGTAGTGATGAAAATAAGAAAGTGGTTGCTGCCAGATACAGAACGTTGAGTCTTGGATCAAGATTCAGCTTTTTTTCTATTGTTTAAAAATAAAATAGTATATTTATGACTATTAAATGTTATGTTTGAGTTTTGTATCTTAATAAGGAGAAGGTTTTACAAAATTATTTACCAAAAAAAATAAAAATGAACAAAATATTATTGGCTTTTACCATCTTATTTTCATTTCAACTTAATGCCCAAAAAGATAATACAATTTCAGAAGTTAGAAAAAATAATTATCAAGTAGAATTAGGTTTTAGAAGCATTAAATCGATATATGACAATACATCATCTGCTACCATTCTTTTTAAGAAGAAGCTCCAAAGTGGCGACTTAGTAGCACTCAATTCATTAAAATACCTAAGAGTATATTTATCTGTGAATACGCAAATAAATTTCGATGAAGATCCCACACGAATGGATCAAGACTCCTCAGGAACTAGATTGCACCCCGCAGATATTATTGATTTAACCTTTGGTATAGGAATTGAAAAACAATTCCAAAATAAAAATTTCGTTCATTATATTGGGACAGATTTATTTGGGCAATTTTTTAAAAGTGATGATGACTTTCCAGGTAATGCGGTCATCGGTGGTGTAGTTTCGAATAGTACCTTCACCACAGATAGAACGATTCGGTCTGTAAATGCTGGAATAAATCCATTCTTTGGTATTAAATATTACATAACCAAACAATTTAATGTGGGTATTGAATCCGGTTTTCGCTTAACTTATTTTAATACAAGATTTCAAGAAGTGAGACTTTTAAATAATGGAGGATTTATTCAGCCTGTAACTACATTTGAGGAACTTGAACCGGTAACATCCAATGGGTTTAGATTTAATTTTTTGGGAGTTAGATTTATAACTCTTGGATATAGCTTTTAAAGACCAATGACCAAATTATAAAATTATCCCAATAACATGAACCTCCAAAAAATCCTTCAATCCATACAATCTAGATACACCTCATTACCCGACGACTGTATCGAAGCCCTCCTCACCAATCTTACCATCCATACCCATCCCAAAAACGAAATCCTCGTCAAAGAAGGACAATATTCAAAAAAAGTATTTTTTTTAATTGAGGGAACAGCGCGGGCTTATTATTATAAAAATGAGAAAGACATCTCCGATTGGTTTGCTTTTGAAGAAGAGTTTATCAGTCCAATTGTTAGTTTTTTTAGTGATAAGCCGAGTGCACATTATATTCAAGTGTTAGAGAATAGTATCGTTGGCGAAATCTCTCATGAAACGGTCGAGCAATTATCTAAAAAATACCATGCCTTTGAAAAATTGATGCGCATCGTAGTGACAGAAACCATGTTAAGACAACAAAGAAGAATCTCCTCCATTCTCTTTCACTCCGCCCAAGAAAAGTATGCCCAACTATTAGTAGAATATCCTAATATCCTAGAAAAAATACCCCTAACTCATATCGCCTCTCATCTAGGAATGACCCTGGAAACTTTAAGTAGAGTTCGAAGACCGAAAGCGTGAACGACTTCCTCAGCAGGTTTACCAAACCTATCACCAAATCGAGTGGAAGGTTTGGTAAACCTAAACGTTGCTAAAAACCTATCACACGCCTAAAATCAAATCCAAAATCAAAAACAAGCGCAAAAGCAAATCTCCTTTTAGGAAAATTGACCTAAAATAAGATCCATTCTTCTTTCCGACAATTTTGAGGCTGCCTTAAAATTACCTTTTCTTTGTAGATTATCCTTCCTTTCCTTTTTATGAAAAACTGTCTTCCAATACAACAAGTTAAAAGCGCGGCTTCTCCTTTAGAGCTTGTCCCGCACACTTGCGGGAAGTTAGAGGCGAGTGGTGGCCCCAATTTGCTGTTTTTTTTCTTCTATAAATTTCCTTCTTCTTTTTGAGAATTGAGGCTATCTAATAATTATCTTTTCTTTGTAGATAATCCTTCCCTTCCTTTTTATGAAAAACTGTCTTCCACAAGAACAACTTAAAAGCGTGGCTTCTCCTTTAGAGCTTGTCCCGCACACTTGCGGGAAGTTAGAGGCGAGTG
>JALZUU010000488.1 GCA_023300665.1 Saprospiraceae bacterium
AGCGATTCAACCCCCTCAATATCCCAAAATATCCAACATATCCTCCGCCTTTTGTTCTTCACGAAAAACTCGATCAACTAAATTTCCTTTATCATCTCGATCGATCAAAATATGACGAGGGGAAGGAATCAAACAATGCTTAATACCACCATAGCCACTGAGTGCTTCTTGGTAGGCACCGGTATGAAAAAATCCGAGGTATAAAGTCTCTTCGTCCTCTTTAGAAAATTCAGGCAAGTAAACTTGATTAAGATGTACTTCGGAATTATAGTAATCTGAGTTATCACAACTTAGTCCACCGATATTTACTTTAGTGTAAGGGTTTTTCCATTTATTGATGGGTAAGAGAATAAACCGTTGGCTGATGCCCCAACTATCAGGAATCGTATTCATCAAGGAGTTGTCGATCATGTACCAGAGTTCTGAATCGTTTTGTTGTTTTTGGTTGAGCACTGAGAAAATAGTCGCGCCACTTTCGCCAACGGTAAAAGAACCAAATTCTGTAAAAATATCTGGAGGCGTTATTCCTGCTTCTTGACATCCTTGCTGAATCTGTTCGACGATTTGATTGATCATATATTTATAATCAAATTCAAAACCTAATGAATTCCGAATCGGCATTCCGCCCCCAATATTGATAGAACTAAGCTCGGGACAGACCTTTTTTAATTCACAATAAGTACGAATCGCTTTTTGCAATTCTCCCCAATAATAGATTGTATCTTTAATTCCAGTATCTACAAAAAAGTGCAACATCCGAAGATGGATATTTTTCTTTTTAGCAATTTTATTTTTATAAAAACGAACGACCTCTGAATTTCGAATACCCAAACGACTGGTATAAAACTCAAAATTAGGTTCTTCTTCTGTAGCCACACGAATACCGATACTAAAATCTTTTTTAGTAAATTTTGAATAAGCGGTTAGCTCCTCCATATTATCTAAAACAGGAATTACATTTGTAAAACCATCATTGATCAGCCCAGCAATTCCTTCAACATAATTCGTTGTTTTAAAACCATTATTAACGATAATGAGGTCTTTATCTATTTTTCCAGCATCATATAATTTTCTAATCAAATCAATATCAAAAGAAGAGGAAGTTTCTAAATTACCCCCTTCATTCAAAACTTCGTTAATCACATAATTAAAATGATTGCTTTTGGTACAATAACAATAATGGTAATTCCCAGGATAGTTTTTTTTCTTAATCGCTCGATTAAAAATATTACGCGCCTTTTTGATTTGTTTACCAATATTCGGTAGGTAAGTTAATTTTAGTGGTGTACCATATTTTTTGATCAAGTGAATCAACGGCACATTATGAAATTCTAAATAACCTTTGGCTATATCAAATCCTTCTTGGGGGAAATAAAATGTCTGATCAATCAGATTATAGTATGTATTCTTCAATCTCTATTTTTTTAGCGCAAATTTATTGGAAAAAAATTAAATTTTCTATTCTCCTTCATGTTCTTTCATCATTTTTTCTAAATCAATTGGCCTGTAATTACTACCCTCAGGTATTAAATTTTGGAGGTATTCAAATTGTTCTATATTTAGAATTATAAGCGTACTCGTTTCATCCATAAACAATCCATATACTTTTCCTTCAAAATTATTTTCTTTAAGCAATGTATTAGCGAGATTAAATCCAGAATTGAAAGCAGATCCCCAATCACTTACGTTTGGAGTATTATATTTTTTCTCATTTATTATTATTTCTCTCTTTGTGTAAATTGAATTATCGTTATTAAACTCTTCTATACATTTTCCAATATTTAATTGAATCCCATACTTACTAAATAGCTTTGCCAATTCTTTTACATGAGATGCTAGCCCACCCGCTTCGTATATGGATTCTGCGTCTATACTAAACATTCGATTTAAACCATTCCAAGGAAATTTGATTTTACCATCATCTTTATAATCTTTAAACGTTTTTTCTATAGCATCTTTTGAATCAACATAATTAAAATAACTTAATTCAGTTAATCTTTCTTCTACTGATTTTCTATCCTTGCTCATTTTTTATCTCTTTAAAATTGATTGAAAATAATATTGTCTTATGCTTATTATTTACTTGTACACAAAGTTTTTTTGCATAAAAAAATTCCAAGTAAATCCAACTAAGATACCGACTACTACTTTAGATGGATAGACCCAACCTTCATGGGTGGCTTCTACCCAAAGCCAAACACCAGCAGTATTTAAAAAAAGGCTACCAATAGAAACAATTCCGTATCGCATCGCTTGACTCCAGACACCTCTTTCTTTGGAAACAAAAACCCAGTTTCGTCCCATCAAAAAATTAACAATCGTCCCCACCAGCGCACCAATAGCCGTAGCCAATACATACCACCAACCAAAGATGTCTTTGCATAAAAAGGTAGTACCAAAATCAGCTGCCGTAGAAACCAACGAAGCGACTTGTGCTCGCAAAAAGGAAACCAACGTCCGAGGTCGTTCGGAAGTTGAAATAGATGTTTTTTGCTCAGTAGTTTTATTCATTCTAAATTTAATTCTACGAAGCTGTTTAAGAATGTTCACAAAAGGTGAGGATAAGTGCTTGGTTGTCAAGACGATGCAAATTTGCTTCCCATCCCTTCGGGTTCACTAATTTTCATTAGCT
>JALZUU010000489.1 GCA_023300665.1 Saprospiraceae bacterium
ATCGTGAAAGGAAGTCGCCGAACCTATAAAATTCACCTCGGAAGTGGCAATATTTTAATGGAGCCCAACGACCAATATCTTTGTATTGTACCCAACCGTAAAGAGGATAAACTAGACAAACTATTCCTTCCGTTCGAAGGCGATCAACTCCTTTCTATCATCGTTAGTAAAGCATTATTGTTAGCAGCGGATCATCAAATAAAAGATCGGGTTATTCTAGAACAGCTTCTGGACTAATTTATCCAACGGTTTCTATCAAGTATCAATTAATCGAAAATACTCATCATTTAATCATTTCAGACAATGGTATTGGAATTGAAAATCAATACCATGACCAGATTTTTGGCATGTTTAAAAGACTTCATAATCGCCAAGAATATCAAGGGTCTGGTCTAGGATTGTCCATTTGTAAAAAAATACTTAATCGACTGGGAGGAGATGTTATTTTAGAAAGCGAACTAGGAAAAGGAAGCCAATTTACGATTGTTTTACCAGTCATTCCTATCCAAGGATATTGTGAAAATGGCCTGGAAAACCAAGAAGTTCATAATATAGAGATTAGTTAAAATCTATAGTTGGTATACATTTTGACTATTTACAATTAGTATTTCGGTTATGATCTTTCAGATAATGCTATTTGATTTGTAACCAAAGAACGAATCGTGCGTAATAAACATATATAATAAAATTTAATATAAAATATACTCATTTTCTGATGAGTGTTTGTTCATAGTTTTTGTTTTTTGTTTTGTCTCCCGGTATTTGCCGGGAGAATTTTTTTTCCTTTCTTTCTTTTTCCTTTTTTCTATTTCCATAAAAAAAATAACCCATCCGTTTATCAACGAATGGATTATCTATTCTTTTTAACTATCCTGCTTTTTGCAGTTTAGAAACGCGTGATTTTACTCGTTTCTTAAAATAGTGTTTGTTTTAACAGTGTTTGTTTTTTGTTTTGTCTCCCGGCTTGTTACCGGGAGCTTTTTTTTTGTTACAAAATACTGAATTTCTATTAGAAACAGACCACTTCTTCCTTTTCCACTTTTACACCAATTAAGGTATTATCGGGAATAATGGCGTTGCGGTGAATAATTACAATACCATTATTGACGGTAAAGTGTTCATGTCGACCATCTGGTAAATCTTGGTTACCGATAATCTTTACATTATTACCAATTCTAGCATTTTTATCAATAATAGCGTTTTCAATTTGCGTATTCTTACCAATACCAATAGCAGGCGTTTCTGCTGATCCATTTTCATCCCAAAAATCATTTCCAAGAATTATGGTTCGGCGAATAATGGCTTTTTCACCAATTCGAGTTAGATTTCCTACCACAGAAGAACTTAGTTCTTTGGCTAAGATTTTACCACCTTCTCCAAACAAGACATCTTGCATTTGAGTTCCTTTTATTTGACTAGGTGGGTGCATGGTCGGTAACGTAAATATCTTTTTTTCTAAACCAAAATTATACGCACAGGTTCCGGCAGCTAGCTCCATATTGGTATCAAAGTAAGAACGAATTGTTCCAATATCTTCCCAATATTTATCAAATAAGAAAGACTGTACCTTATGATTGTTTTCGATAGCGTAAGGGATAATTTCTTTTCCAAAATCTAAAGCATCTGGTAGGGTAGAAAATAATCGCTGAATCGCATCTTTACGGAAAAAATAAATCCCCATAGAAGCAAGGTAATTTTTACCCTTCAACTTTTGTGGCATATCTAAATCTGATTGCCAATCTTCTACTACTTCCGCTGCTGGTTTCTCAATAAAAGATAAAATACGCTGTTTGGTATTTGTCTTCATAATACCAAACCTTGTAGCTTCTTTAGCAGTTACAGGCTTGGTAGCAATGGTGATTTCAGCATTTGTATTTACATGCTCTTTTAGCATTTCCTGCAAATCCATTTCATAGAGTTGATCTCCAGAAAGAATCAATAGGTGGTCATAATCCATCTGATCAATATAGCTCAGCGATTGTCGTACAGCATCTGCCGTACCACGATACCAATTCATGTCGTCAGAGCGTTGTTCTGCAGCTAGAATCTCTACATTGCGATTACTAAACGCATCGAAATTATAAGTATTCTTTAAGTGTTGATTCAAGGAAGCTGCATTGTATTGAGTAAGTACAAAAATTTGATTGAAATTTGAGTGCAAACAATTCGCAATCGGAATATCAATTAGTTTATACTTACCACCAATTGGTACAGCAGGTTTAGAACGATGTTGAGTCAGTGGATAAAGTCTACTTCCAACACCACCTCCAAGGATGAGGCAGATAGTTTTATTGGACATAATTACGGTTTAATACTAAATCATTACTTAGTTGTTTACCTTTGTATGGCAGTTTAATGATTTAAATGGTAGTTTAATGATTTAGGTCAGTTAGAGTAAAAATTACATTAAGTATAATCTATATACTATAAAATAAAATACGACAAGAAATGAGAAAAGATACAAGCGGTGGCAGTCTTATTGAAAATTTGCGAAAAGACTATCGAGTTAGCACCTTGGAAATTGGAAATAGCAAAGCTAATCCGCTAGATCAGTTTAAAATTTGGTTTGAAGAAGCTTTAAAGGCAGAAGTTCCAGAACCGAATGCTATGACACTGGCTACGGCCTCGCCACAAGGAATACCATCGGCTCGGATTGTTTTATTAAAAAAATACGATAAAGAAGGATTTGTTTTCTATACAAACTATGAAAGTCGTAAGGGAAAAGAACTTTTATTGAATCCTCAAGCTGCTTTAGTATTTTGTTGGTTGGACTTACAACGACAAGTTAGAATTGAAGGTCGCGTTGAAAAATTATCCGAAGCAGCATCTTTAGCATATTTTCAGAGCCGTCCAAAATCTAGTCAGATTGGAGCTTGGGTAAGTAATCAAAGCCAACCGACCAAAGGAGATCGTTCTGAACTAGAAGCCAAAGAAGTGGAATTAAAAGAACGGTTTAAAGATGCAGAACAACTCCCATTGCCAGATAATTGGGGAGGCTTTCGAATTGTTCCTACCAATTATGAATTTTGGCAAGGACGTACGAGTCGTTTACACGATCGAATTTTTTATAAAAAAGATGAAGAGAATTGGGAAAAGATAAGATTGGCACCTTAGAAACAATACTTGTCTTAAACAGCTTCCTTATAAAAAAAGCGCCTGTTTGTTATAAACAGACGCTTTTAAACTGGGGTTATTTGGGGTTAACTATACAAGTGTACTAGGCTTTATATTTTAGTTGAGTAGTTTACTGATTGCTGCCGTTGACATCATTTGTTTCTACTTCTACTGTTTCAGCTTCGTGTTCATTCAGTAAGTGTGGTGCAGATTTTCCGTTGACTTTTGGTGTTTGCTGACCAAGGTATTGTGGCAAATCCATTCCCGCCATGTTGAACAAGTCACTCAAAGGTGGTACAGATTTATACAATCCAGAGACAAACTTAGAAGTCGAGTTACCTTCTCCTTCGCTGCCGTTGCCACCATCCCAAACTGTCACTTTATCAATCTTGATATTCTTAATCGCTTCTACTTGCGTAGCGACTAAAGTTTCTAGCTTATCAGCAATCAACATCAGGATCGCATCTCTGCTATTTCCACCCGAAGCTTTCACCAATTGGTCAAAACCTTGTGCTTGCTTGCTCATTACTTCGTATAAACCTTTTGCTTCGGCTTGCTTCTGCAATAAGATCGCATCTGCTTCCCCTTTTGCTAGTAGTCTGATCCGTTCTGCTTCTGCTCCTGCTTCGATTTCTACTTTACGTCTTGCGATTTCTGCATTTACGATTTCATCTGCTTCTCGAGTTGCAAGCTCTCTGGCAGCACGCGCCATTTCCGCTTCCTTCTCTGCCAAGTAAGCATCCTCTAAAGATTTTGCTTTTTGGATCTTTTCAGCTGCGGTTGCTTTACGCAATGCTTCTGCTTCGGCAACTTGTCGTTCGGCATTAGACTTTGCAATCAAAATCAGTGATTCGTTTTCTCCGTTAATCGCTTTGGCGTTCGCTTCAGATTCCCCGACTTTAGCACCTGCTTCGGCATCAGATACTTTGATCCGTTGATCTCTTCGTGCATTCGCTTCCCCGATACTACCATCTCTGGTTTTTTCGGCTACGCTCATCTTTGCATCGTTGATCGCTTTTGCGGCAGCTTCTTTACCAAGTGCCTCAATATAACCGGACTCATCTTGAATATCGGTAACGTTTACGTTGATTAAAGACAATCCGATTTTGCGCAATTCCGCATCTACGTTGGTGGCAACATTGCTAAGGAATTTATCACGATCAGAGTTGATTTCCTCGATATCCATCGTAGCAACTACGAGTCGTAGCTGACCGAATAAAATATCTTTGGCAATCTCTCGAATTTGGTCCGTGGTTTTACCAAGCAAACGCTCGGCTGCGTTAAGCATTGTATCTTCTTTGGTAGAAATACCTACCGTAAATCGAGAAGGTACGTTTACACGGATATTTTGCTTACTTAATGCACCCACTAAGTTTACATCAATAGAGATAGGAGTTAAGTCTAAATATTCATAGTCTTGGATCACTGGCCAAACAAAGGCTGCACCACCCGCTAGGGTTTTGGCGGAGGTTCCACCACCAGTTTTTCCATAGATTACTAAGATTTTGTCGGAAGGACATCTTTTGTATCGAGAAATGAAAACTAAAATCAATAGTATCATAAGACCCAAAAATGCCACGGGTAAAATCAAGAATAAACTTTCCATAATTAATAGGTTTTTAAGTTTCGTTAATATGTTTACAAAAGGGGTTTATTTTTTTATTATTTTTTCGACAAGTAACAAGTTGTCATCGAGTACTTCTACGATTTTTACTTTTGCGCCTGTAGGTATTTCTAAAGCTTCATCAGTTACTGCGTCCATTTCTTTTAAAGCACCTTTTAGTTTTAAATGAATTTTTCCATAACCTGCTTTTGCCGCAGGAATAAAAAGATAGACTTCGCCAATATGATTAATTGCTGAGTTGGGATTGAAAGTACCAGATTCATCAAACTTGGTAAATTTATACATCATATATCCTACAATTGCCATGGCTAAGAATCCTGAAAGCGAAGCGGAGATCACAGCAGTCCAAATACTGAATCCTGCATCTAAGACCAGCACTCCAGTCCATCCAAAAAAGGTAAAAAAGGCGATAATTGACCGAATAGAAAAAAGACTAAAATCTGCGTCCATTCCAAAATCAGTATCTACATCTCCATCCATATCCAAGTCAAAATCTACTCCGATCAAACTGAGAACAAATTGAATGACAAATAAAACACTAAATACAATCGAAATGCCCCAAAAAGCTTGTCCAGCTCCGCTCAATCCTTCCCACCATCCATTTGATATTGATAATAACATAAGCAGTTTCTTTTTTCCTAAAAGTAAGGATAAAAATTAGTTTTTAGCCATTCTATTCGACTAATGACGTTGAAAAATCGCTGAATGACCAAATCTTATTATTTTTTATTGCTTTGATTGATGGAAAGAGTGGAAAATGATTGAACATTCTTAAACAGCTTTAGTAACCAAAATCTCATTTGAGATAAATGACCAAAGATGTTTTAGCAACCAATAAATTCTCGTAACTTTGGCGCGAGAGAAATAGTTAGAATAAAATTTCTCTTTAAAATTCACTCATCTATAATTTTTTTAAACAAACATTTGAGGTCGCGACTCTTCATTGATACTAAGATAAGAAGCGTCATGATACTTTAATTACTAAACTACTTATTCTAATAGCTAAATCATGAGCACAGTAAAACTGTTTTCAGGAACAAAATCAAAATACCTTGCTGAAAAAATCGCCGATTATTACGGTTATTCTTTAGGTAATAAAACCTTGATGAAATTTTCTGACGGAGAGATGCAGCCGGTAATTAATGAATCGGTACGTGGATGTTACACGTTTTTTATTCAATCTACTTTTGCTCCTACTGATAACCTTATGGAGTTGTTATTGATGATTGATACGGCTAAACGAGCTTCAGCGGAATACATCATTGCCGTCATTCCTTATTTTGGATATGCTAGACAAGATCGTAAGGATAAGCCTAGAGTACCTATTTCTGCGAAATTAATTGCTAATCTACTTGAAGCAGCAGGTGCGAACCGGATTATGACCATTGATTTTCATTCTGATCAGTTACAAGGATTTTTTGATATTCCTGTGGATCATCTTAAGAGTGAAGCGATCTTTATTCCTTATTTGAAAAAGACCGATCTATCGAATGTAACGTTTGCTTCTCCAGATGTAGGAGGTGTTAAACGGGCGCGTACTTATGCGCAATACTTTCAACGTGATTTGGTGATTTGTGATAAATATCGAAAAAAGGCCAACGTTGTAGCAGGTATGACCGTTATCGGAGATGTAAAAGGCGCAGACATTATTTTAGTGGATGATTTGGTAGATACCGCTGGAACTTTATGCCGTGCCGCAGATATCATTATGGATAAAGGAGCTAAAAGTGTGAGAGCACTCTGTACACATCCCGTATTATCTGGTGATGCCTATAAAAATATCGAGGCTTCTAGTATCGAAGAGATGATTGTTTGTGATACGATTCCTTTAGCACAGAAATCTCCAAAAATTAAGGTGCTTTCTACTGCTAAACTTTTTGCACGAGCAATCAGAAATACCCACGAACATCGTTCAATTTCTGCTTTATTCGTGGAAGGATAATTAACTAGAAATCAGTAAGAAGCCTTCTTAGAAAAGGTAACTGCTTTTAATTTACATTTTTGCCTTAAAATACTAGGCAATTTCCCTCAAAACTGTTATCTTTGCAATCATTTTGGGAAAAAATCCCAACTTTGGTCTTTAAATTTCAAATAGATATATAATGGAATCAGTAGTAATTAGTGCTAATGCTCGCCCAACAACAGGAAAAAAAGCAACAAAAGCAACTCGCCGAGAAGGTTTAGTTCCTTGTGTTATTTATGGTGGAGATAAAGTGATTCACTGTAGTAGTCGTGCGCTAGATTTTAGAGATCTAGTTTACACTCCTGCCTTTAAATTGGCTGAAATAACAGTGGACGGTGCTACCTATAAATGTATTTTAAAAGATATTATTTTTCATCCGGTAACCGATGAAATCGAACATATGGACTTTCTACAGTTAGTAGATGGTAAGCCATTAAAGGTAATGATTCCAATTCGATTTAAAGGAATTGCTCCTGGTGTAAAAACAGGTGGCCGTTTGAATCAGAAAGTACGTAAAGTGAAAATCAAAACAACTCCAGATAGTTTAGTTCCTGAATTATTCGTGGATATTTCAGAATTGCAACTAAACGAATCTGTTAGAGTTCGTGATATCGAAGTAACAGACAAGATGGAAGTAATGACGTCTATGAGTATTCCAGTAGCATCAGTTGAAACACCACGTGCATTGCGTAGTGCAGCGGCTGAAGCAGAAGAGGAAGGTACAGATGCGGTAGAAGGTGCAGCAGAAGCAGCGGAAGGTGCAGCAGCGGAATAAGCAAGGAAATTACTTTTCTAAAATAAAAAGAGAGATATTGGGAATACCAGTATCTCTTTTTTAGTTTAAAAACACAACCATGCGCGTTACCCTTATCCAAACGAATCTCCACTGGGAAAATCCCACTGCAAATCGTGAAATGTTTACTGAAATGTTTACCAATCTGATTGGTAAGACTGATCTTGTCGTTATTCCAGAAATGTTTACAACCGGTTTTAGTATGCGATCAAAAGAGCTGGCGGAAACGATGGATGGACCAACGGTTGCTTGGATGAAGACCTCTGCAATCAAAATGGGAGCAGTAATTACTGGAAGTATGATCACTCAAGAAGGAGGTAATTTCTTTAATCGTTTGCTATGGGCAACACCGACTGGAGAAATTTTCCACTATGATAAAAAACATCTTTTCACCTTAGCTGGTGAACAAAAGCATTTTGCGCCAGGAAAAAAACGAATCATCATTGATTATATGGGATGGAAAATTTGTCCATTGATCTGCTATGATTTGCGTTTTCCAGTTTGGTCTAGAAATACAGAAGATTATGATCTTTTACTCTATGTCGCCAGCTGGCCTGATCGCCGCCGCGAAGCTTGGCAAACCTTACTCAAAGCTCGAGCCATCGAAAATCAATGTTATACGATCGGCGTTAATCGAGTAGGAGAGGATGGTTCAAAATTGAGCTACGCAGGAGATTCGACTTTGATTGATTTTGCTGGAAAACCGCTTTTAACAGTAGAAAAAATAGAAGGAGCATTTACCGCTAAAATATCCTTATCTGAACGACAAGACTTTATTGGTAAGTTGCCTTTTCTAGCAGATCGAGATCCGTTTAGTTTGTAAGG
>JALZUU010000490.1 GCA_023300665.1 Saprospiraceae bacterium
CTTTTAAAGTTTAGTAAACAGAAGCTTAAAGGGTCTTTATCTCGTCTTCTTTCAATTCTCTTTATAAATCATCACATATTCTTTCAGCGTTTACCTCCCAAAAAAGACCAATCAGTGTTGCTTTCTTAATATCGTTCGCTTTTTAAGAGAGATTCAAAGAGCAAAATCACATCTTTTCGGAGACTGTTCCCTTAATGAAACAGCCCCTCTTTTCGTTGGTTTTGACAGAAGAAATGCTTCATTTTCGTAGATTTTGATTTTTTTTTTGTTAAAAACACTTAAAATTTCTATAAATCGACTGTGCTTTATAGGGTTTAATTGATTTTATTTTCAACAATTTAGCTAAAATGAATTTGTGTTAAATATGATAAGACATTAATAATCAATATTTTATAAGTTAGTATTTATTGATATAATTTAAAATTTCACTCAACAAATGCAATTTTTTGTCTTTGTTTTAAGCTTGAATCATCCTCATATTTGTAGTGTAGACATTAACTACTATCAAAATCAAGCATTGATTAATTTGATATTAATTTGAGATTTAATAAAATATTATAGTTTAAGTTTTTTATCCCAAAAAAACGATTTTAATTTTCATGAGATTATAGTTTATAAAATCGGACCACTGTCGGCAAAGCAGGTGGTCCGATTTTTTTTGTTTACTAAACATTGAAACGGATATCATCTTATACAACCTTCTCTTACGGTTAGTAAAAATTACCCTACCTTTCTTTTAACCCTCTTTTTAAACAGCTTCATCAAGTCAGACCTCAAAGGTGATTTTAAAAACCTCTAAGTTTTCCTTATTTTTATAATAAAAAATGGAAATCAAAAAAGTTAACCTCTCTGAAAAATTAGCCACTTTCTCCGAGCATTGGTCACCTAAAATAATTGGTGAATTAAATAATCAACACGTCAAAATTGCTAAAGTAAAAGGTGACTTTGTGATGCACCAACACGATCATGAAGACGAGCTATTCTATATCATTTCCGGAACCTTATTTATTGAGATGAATGACCAAACACTGGAACTACACCCAGGAGAATTAGTGGTTATTCCAAAGGGTACACCACACCGACCTTACGCCCCAGAAGAGGTAAGTATCATGCTTTTTGAACCAGCTACGACCGTTAATACAGGTAATTTGGAAGATAGTGATCTGACGGTTTCAGATTTGGATAGGATTTAAGTCATTTACTAAACTTTAGTGGAAAATTTCACCTTGATTGATTAAGGTTTTAGAAGTTTGGTAGACGTGGAAGCTTGGATACTGTTTTTTTTTTAAAGAGTAAGAGAATACTCCTGGACATTTTCCCATATTCTGCCTCCCAGCCTCCTGAAGGAGTAGCGCCACACCTACAAATGTCCAGTAGTATGGAGTAAGAGACCACTTAATTTCGAAATTCCCGAAAACATCCTTACCTTATCGACTAAAATTCACTAGGTCATGAATCTAATGTTTATAATTATTGGTTTATTCCTACTAGCAGGGTTGGTTCTGGTAATCGTTCAATATACTAAGTTGGTTCGCTTTAAAAATAAAGTGGAAGAAAACTGGAGTGGAGTTGAAGTTCAACTCAAACGTCGCTATGTTCTCTTGCCTGGACTCATAGAAACGGTGAGGCCTTATACTAAAAACGACAAAACAGTTTTTGAAAAAATCGTGACTACGCATAATCATGCGCTTTCTGCAGGGAATATTATTGATCAAGCTTTCGCTGAAAATAAACTTTCCCAATCACTTAAATCTCTGTTTGCCTTATCTGAAGACTTTCCAAAGCTAAAAATTAATGAAGACTTTCGCAACGTTCAACAGGAACTCAGCGATGTAGAAGATGCTATTCAATTAGCCCAGCGACATTATAATGAAACGGTTCAAGAAAATAATATCAACCTAGAAAAATTTCCAGGGATCCTTATGGCTAGACCATTGGGTTTTGGAAGGTTTGATTTTTTTGAAATGGGTTGAACATCTTCAATGACCGAATTGAAAACTTAAAAAACAATAATGAGAAAAGGTTTACTCTGTCTATCTCTAATCATAGGAATCATTTTTAGTTTACGAGCTGAAGCATTTAGAATTGGGAATTATGAGGTAGTAATCGATGTACAAGAAGACGGTTCTTTTCGCGTACGGGAAACGATTGCTGTTCGATTTTCAGAATCGCGCCACGGTATTATTCGATCACTTCCTTATCGCTATCAAGTAGAGGATCTACTAGAAGAATCGGCGATTCGTTCTACTACCAAAGGAGGATATTATGAAACTTTGCTAAAAGATGTAAAGGTGCTCAATCATCCTTTTCAAACTTCCAAAGATGGAAATCATCTCAATATTCGAATTGGAAGTCCTTCTAAAAAAGTACGCGGTAAACAAATCTACGAAATTGAATATACGGTATATGGAGCTATTAATCAGTTTGCGGAACATCAAGAATTTAGTTGGAATCTTACGGGGAATAAATGGAAGACTTCGATAGAAGAGGTTAATTTTAAAATTAATTTTCCTCGAAAGACAACAATTAATCAATCAGATGTCATTGGCTATACGGGACGTCAGGGAACCAAAGGACAGGATGTAACTTGGAATATTTCTGAAAATCAAGTCGTTGGTAAAACTACTCGAAAATTAAGATCTGAAGCTGGTGTTTCATTGGCGATTCGTTTTCCAGTAGATTATTTTTCTCGGACAGAAATTCCACTCACTGCCTACGTACGGCAATACTATGTAAAAAATCACCACGCAATATTTACGGTAAAAAATAATACTTCGGTGGATGTATTAGAAACTTATGATGTTGAATTTTTAAAATCAACAAATGGGATTCATCGCCTTTTTCCGGTTTCATCACGAGAATTGCCTAATGGAGGTAGACAGAATACGATTCTTGCAGAAGAGGAATTGTTGGCTGAAACGATCCCTACTCAAGTAGTTGAAATGGTTGTGAATCGTCGCCGTAATATGGATTATATTAGTGTCTTTGCAAAAGAAAAAGCATTTAGTGGGACGGTTCGTTTTCAACTACGATACCAATTATGGGGCACAGCAATGCAGCGAGACGACGCGGCCGAATTTATGTTTGAGATTGCACATTTATCAACCAATGAGCCAATTGAAAATTCCAGTTTTGAAATTAGAGTGCCAGAAAATCTGAAGATTGCTGGAGTAGAAAGTACAAGTCGATTTTCTGCTGATCAAAAAGAAAAGGTGATTGATTTTTCTTTAGCAGATGATCAGCATAGCTTATCTGGAAAAACCAATCGTGCGCTTGTTCACAACCCCACTTATCAAATATACTTTACCACAGATGCCGAAAATCTAGATTTTACCGCAGCTCCAATGACGGTCTATTCCCAGCATTATTATATGGATTATTTTAAAACAGATATTTATTTACAAAAGGATGGAACGGCTCGGGTGGAGTATGGCCTAGAACCAGAATTTGTTTATGAAAATACCAATGATAAATTTCAACCTTTCATTCGTAAACGCTATGCTAAGTCACTTTATGAATTACCAAATCATGGATTGTTGGCCAAAAATTATAAACCATTAATAAGCGATATTATAAACCCTAATCCTGAAAAATATAAATTGGTAAAAGAAAAAGATCGTAGTTATTTTCAACTCAAACATCCCAACCGAGATGAATGGGATCAACCGTTTATTTATAGTTATAAAATTGATGGAATACAGACGACGGAAGATGGTTTGTATAAAATAAATTTTCCGGTGATTTATCCTGGAGAAGAACCGGTTCGTGGAGGAAGTTTTCGGGTACACTTTCCTGACGAAATTAATCCACAGGAGGTAACCGTTTCTACTCAAACTTCTGAAGGACGCACCGTGGGGCGGATTGATAAGGATAGAAAGATGATTACAGGAATTGTAGATGAAAATTTACAGCCTGGCGAAGCAGTGGTGTTAAACCTTTTATATCCTAAGTCATATACAGGTTGGAAATTAGGTGCTTGGTTAAAATTATTAATCACAAACAATGTATTTTTTATCATCGCTTTTTT
>JALZUU010000491.1 GCA_023300665.1 Saprospiraceae bacterium
AGTTGCGATAAACTAAATATTCATAAAGTATTTACGTTTAAAGATATACACGTTAAAGAATCTCTGCGTAATTTGCGTTTTCTGCGAGAAAACACTTTTAGGAGGAGTCTCATTATTCATTCCTCCATTCTTCATTATATTCAACACCTACAATTTTGCCTTTCCCTTACTTAACCGTATCTTTGCACCTTCATTTCACGACCTAGTATCTTTTATATTAAAAATATTACTTATGGCTACGCCTAAAAAGATCAAATCTGCCCTTGTTTCTGTATTTTCAAAAGAAGGATTAGAGCCTATCGTACGGTTATTGGACGATCAGGGAGTAAAGTTATATTCTACGGGAGGAACCCAAAAATTCATTGAAAATCTTGGTATTTCCGTTGAAGCAGTAGAAAATATCACAGAATATCCTTCTATTTTGGATGGTCGAGTCAAGACTTTACACCCAAAAGTATTTGGTGGATTGTTGGCTCGTCGAGAAGAAGGACATTTAGCTCAACTAGCAGAATACGATATTCCAGAAATTGATCTAGTTGTGGTAGATCTATATCCGTTCGAAGAAACCCTAGCATCTACGAATGATGAACCAACCATTATTGAAAAAATCGATATTGGCGGTATTTCACTCATCCGTGCTGCTGCAAAAAACTACCGCGATGTGGTCGTGGTACCAAGTCGAGAGGAGTATCAGATGATTGCGGATATTTTAAAAGAAAGCAATGGAGTGACGACTATGGCAGAGCGTAAAGAATTAGCACGTCGTGCCTTTAAAGTTTCTTCTAATTATGACGTAGCGATTTTTAATTATTTTAATGAAGAATCTGAAGATACCGTATTTAAGCAGAGTATCCATAATTCACAACCTTTACGCTACGGGGAAAACCCACATCAAAAAGGAAACTTTTATGGAGACTTCGACGCAGTATTTGAGCGTCTTGGTGGTAAACCAATTTCCTATAATAATTTAGTAGATATTGATGCAGCAGTTAATTTGATGGCAGAATTTAAGGCCGATAATCCAACGTTTGCGGTACTAAAACATACCAATGCTTGTGGTATTGCGACACGTGAAACCGTCTTGGAAGCTTGGAAAGCTGCACTTGCTGGTGACTCTGTTTCTGCTTTCGGAGGTATTCTGATTTCTAATCAAACAATTGACTTAGCAACGGCTACGGAAATTGATAAAATATTTTACGAAGTATTGATTGCTCCAGAATTTACTGAAGAAGCAAAAGAATTGTTGAGTAAAAAGAGCAAAAGAATTTTATTGAAAATTAAAGACTTTTATGTTTCTCAAAAATCCTTTAAAACGTTACTCAACGGAGTAATTGAACAGGAGATGGATTTAAAAACAGAAATAGAAGAAGATTTTAAAATAGCGACCAACGAAGCGCCAACCGTTGCGCAGATCGACGATCTATTATTTGCCAATAAATGTGCTAAACACTTAAAATCAAATACCATTGTTTTGGCTAAAAATCGTCAATTGGTTGGAATGGGATGTGGTCAAACTTCTCGAGTAGATGCTTTGAAACAAGCGATTACTAAAGCCAAAAATTTTGGTTTTGAATTGGAAGGTTCCGTGATGGCTTCCGATGCTTTTTTCCCATTTCCAGATTGTGTAGAAATTGCATGGGACGCTGGAATTAAAGCAGTTATTCAGCCAGGAGGATCTGTAAAAGATCAATTGAGTATTGATTTTTGTAATAAAAAAGAAATACCAATGGTAATGACAGGGACGAGGCATTTTAAACATTAATACCATATTATTGGACATTTGCGCGTTTGCAGCTACTTCTTTAGGAGACTGAGAGGTAAGAAATGGCCAATAGTAAACTTAATACACCATTTTTAGATAAAAAAACATCTATAGAGAAATGGCCAGTTGGTAAATTAATCCGTCGGCTAGTTGACGAACCAGCTCTCAAAAAAACAAACATTTGAATCTTATTCTTGACATTGGCAATACGAGAACTAAAATTGGCGTTTTTAGAGGACACAGGTTGGTGAAAAAAATGGTTTGGGATCAATGGACTTTACGCCAAGTAAAAGAATTGATCGAGCAAAAGAAAATTACCCGGGTCGCCCTATCTACTGTTAGCGGCCTTAAAAAACCGGTAGATAATTTTTTTAAAAAGCATTTTTACTACATTAACCTAGATGCCAACACTGCTCTTCCCATTCAAAATCTTTACAAGACTCCTCAAACGCTGGGAAAAGATCGCTTAGCTGCGGTCGTAGGAGCTTTTGCCGAATATCCTGGTCAGCACAATCTAGTCATAGATGCAGGTACCTGTATCAAATATGACCTGATTACTGCAGACGGTGATTATTATGGTGGAAGTATCTCACCTGGTATTGAAATGAGGTTTAAAGCGATGCACCATTTTACGGCCAAATTGCCGTTGGTGGACCGTGGTCGCGTACAGAATTTTGTAGGAAACAATACCAAAACCGCAATGCAAACTGGTGGTCAGCTGGGAGCAGTTGCGGAAGCAAGCGGCTTTATCCGTTGGTATGAAGAAAAATACGGACAGATTAACGTTATTTTAACAGGCGGGGACAGTAATTTTTTTGCTAAAAAATTGAAAAACCGGATATTTGTAAATCAAAATTTAGTGCTGACTGGACTAAATAAAATTTTAAACTATAATGTCGAACTATCGGAGTAGAAAATTGTGGATCTTTGTTTGTCTTTTAATTGGGATAACTACCTACAGTTTTGCTCAACCAAAAATTAATTCCCCTTTTTCCCGGATCGGTCTGGGTAATTTGGTTAATCCTGCTTTTTCTCATGCTCGTGGTATGGGAAGCCTAGGTGCTGCTTACAACGATGCTTTTCATATCAATACAATCAATCCAGCTTCCTATGCCTTTTTAGGGTTAACATCTTTTGATGTTGGTTTGAATGTACAAAGAACCATTCTTTCAGGCACAGAAGGGAGTCAAACACTCTATACAGGAAATCTTGACTATATTTCGCTCGCATTTCCTACAAAAAATCCAAAAAATCGAGCAGCGACTCCAAATGAATTAAAATCTCCTTGGCACTGGGGTATGAATTTTTCTTTCTTACCTTTCTCTGACGTGGGATACCGAATCGTATCTCAGGATGTCACCTCAGCTCAAGATACTGTTAATTTTCAGTTTGAAGGAAGTGGAGGAACTTTTAAAGTGCACTGGGGAAATGCAGTACGATATAAAAACTTCTCCGCTGGTCTTAATTTTGGGTACCTTTTTGGTAAAATATCCAATGACCAAGTAATTCAGTATGAAAATCTCGAATCTGCTTATTTTAATGATTTTAGTGATGAATTTAGTATTGGTTCAATTATTTGGAATTTTGGCGTCCAATATCGACATTCTTTTAGTGAAATGAAGAATGGTGTAAAGAAATTAAATGGAAAACTCTTAACTTTCGGTGCCTACGGAAATAGTGGAAATAATATCAATTTTGACGCTAGTGTACTCAAGGAACGGGTGAATGCGATTTACTCAGCTAGTACGATTAATCCTATACGTGATACAATCGTGAATACACAAAATTCGGAATTAACAGGTAGACTACCTGGAGAATTCGGCGTTGGTATCTACTATGAAAGAGTAAATAAAGCAGGTGCTGGCCTTGATTTTAAGACCACTGCTTGGAGTAATTATGAAAATCCTGTCAGACCACTGGAAAGATTAACGAACTCTTGGAGAATTGCTGCTGGAGGTAATATTACCCCTGATTTTAACTCAATTAGTAGCTTTTGGAAGCGAATTAATTACCAAGCTGGCTTGTATTATGGGAAGGATCCACGAGGTTTTGACAAAAGTTTAACAGAACTTGGTGTTACCTTTGGTGTACGTTTACCAGTCATAAGTAGACAAAGACCTCCTTCTTTTATTAACTTTGCCTTAGAGATTGGGCAATTATCAAATGATACAATTAAAGAAACCTATGGTAGAATAACTGTAGGATTCACTTTAAATAATAACGATTGGTTTCTTAAACGAAAATTTTATTAATTATGAAAAAGCGACAAAATTTAATTCTAGCTGGGGCAGTAGCCATATTTTCACTATTCTCTATTGCTCTGTCAGCACA
>JALZUU010000492.1 GCA_023300665.1 Saprospiraceae bacterium
ATGGGCGCTCTTCTGGTCTGTGATACTTGGTTTTTTGATATTAGGATGTGTGGACGATTTGAGAAGGTATAGATTTTTTGAATTTGCTTTTGTTTTTGAATTTGCTTTTGTTTTTGTTTTTGCTTTTGAATTTGCTTTTGTATCACCCTTTTTTATTTGTCAAGGTCAGATAGAAAAATGGGATGATGGTAACAATTGCGGCGAATAAGTAGGTTCGGAAAAAGTTTGCGTCGTTGTTGTCATAAATCCATGCAGAGATCAAGGCACCCATTCCGATCCCAACTTCGAGTGCGATATAGAGTGTAGCCGTTCCTCGGCCTCGACGTTCTTCCACACTCAAGTCGATTACCCATGCAAAGATGGCGGGTGAAACAATTCCTATCGAAAATCCTAAGCAACCAGAAGCGACAAATAATCCCATCGCAGAATCCACTGTTCCAAAAAAGAACAAAGCAGCAGAGGTCATCAACGTTCCAACCTTTATCACTGGGATACGGCCGTAACGGTCTGCCGTCTTTCCAGCCACTACTCTTGAAAGCACCGAAAAAATAGTAAAACTGGTAAAGAGCAATCCTCTATTTTCAATTCCTAAATAATCGCTTTGATCTGGCGAAATAGTGACCAATACGCCAAAATTTAAATAGATACAAACCGCTACAATCGCCGCTGGAATCACACTAGGCTCGATTATTTCGTTCGATTTTATTTTTAGAATAGAAAACTTAAAAGGCGTTTTATTGGCTAAGGTTTCCTTGAGTCCAAATAGCATTAAAATAGAAATTAGTGCAATTAGAGAGGCAACATAAAACATATAATCCGGCGAATAATTGATCGACAACCAACTTCCTAAAGGCGGAAACATCGACGCTCCTAAATTCATACTAACCCCAATCATTCCCATTGCTTCTGCTCGCCTTCCTCTAGGTACAATATCTGCTACATAGGCCGTAGATGCCGTAGGTCGAAAACCGGTAGAAAATCCGTGTAATAATCGCAATAACATAAATCCTGAAACGGAAGTTAATAACGGATATACTAAGCTACAAACAACACAAACCAAGGTTCCGATTACCATCACTGGCACCCGACCAATCGTGTCTGTCAACTTACCGCTAAAAGGACGAGAAAAAGCTGCCGTTAAGGTAAACAATGCGATGATAAAACCTTTATAGTCTTCTCCTCCTAAGGACGTCAGGTAGGCAGGAAGTTCAGGAATAATCATATTGAAACTACCAGAAAATAGTAGCTGGGAAAAGCAAAGAACAAAAAACTGAAAAGTATAAAGGGGTTGATTTTCTGGCATCCGCGAAAGTAGTCAAAGTGTCTCTTAAAATCAATAAACTATGTGCAACTTATCAACTTATTTTTTACACTTCACCTTTTACTTTTGAATCTACCAACCCAAATGAAATAACGCATCACCCGCATTAACAACAGGAGCATTATTATGCCCTACTATATAGCCATCTTTTTTCGCTAAAACTCGGACTTCTTTACTTCCATGTGGATTATTAATGACTCCTAAAACCTCTCCTTTGCTAACTTTGGCTCCCGAAGCTTGCATCCACATAAACATGCCAGATTTTTCGGCACGCATCCAAGTGAAGTTAGAAAAATATTTTGGTGTGTGGTGGGCAGGCATATCTGTCCCTAACATTTTCTTATGAAATAATAAACGTTGGATTCCTTTTAATCCATGTTCGATAGAAAATCCGTCAAACCGCAACGATTCTCCTCCTTCGTAAACCAAAATTGGAATGTCCATACCTGCAGCAGTATATCGTAAGGTTTTATCTAAATTCTTTTTTTCCATTAAATAAGGAGCAGCGAATTGTTCCGCTAATTCTTTGGCCGCAGCATCTCCTTTTGAATAACGAACTTGAGGATAATTGTAACGGCTACTTCCTCCGGTATGAAAATCTACTCCAAAATCCACTAAAGGTAGAATACTATCAGTAAGCGTGTACGCTACTCGACTCGCTAATGATCCTTTTGCACTTCCAGGAAAAGAACGATTAACATCTTTACCATCTACCGCGTCTCGCGAAAAATTGATAAATCCATATACATTTAATAATGGAATCGCAATAACACTTCCACTCGTCAGATTATTAAACATCCCTTCTTTCACCGCTCGTCGTACTGTTTCTACCCCATTGATTTCATCTCCATGCAAACCACCCATAAACAGCGCCGTTGGGCCAGGATTTTTACTTCTAAAAACATGTACTCGAATATTTATCACAGTACCCGATGGGAGTTTAGCAACATTGAGTTTGATCAGTTTACTTTCACCTGGGGCAACGGCCGTTTTGTTTATTTGAAAAGACATTGGTTGGTTGTTGAATTGTTGAATTGTTGAAACGCTGCGCTTGTTTAATCGTTTAATCGTTTCGACCTCAAGGCAATCGTGAAGTAAACGCGATAGAAGAGGGTCAAATAGCAAGATGTAATTTACACTTTTTCTTTTGCAGCTACTTCCACTTCGATAAATTCGATAATTTGGTTAGCGATGTCTACGCCGGTGGTGGTTTCGATTCCTTCCAAACCGGGTGAGGCGTTTACTTCGAGTACGAGCGGTCCTCGTTTCGATTGCAGCATATCTACGCCAGCAACATGCAAGCCCATCACGGCGGTAGCTTTGAGTGCGGTAGCGACTTCTTTACTATCTGGTTTGACAATAATAGAAGAACCTCCTCGATGCAAGTTAGAACGAAATTCTCCTGGCTTTGCGCGACGTTTCATGCAGGCAATAATTTTACCATTGACAACGAAAGCACGAAGATCTTCTCCTCCTGCTTCTTCGATAAATTCTTGGAGGAGAATTCTATTTTTTGTTTTATAAAAAGATTCAATCACAGATTCTGCCGTATTTTGATCTTTGGCTAGGACAACGCCCATTCCATGTGTTCCGTTTAATAACTTAATCACCATCGGTGGACCACCAATTTGTTCAATAATCTCGGTCGCATCATAGGTTAGATTAGAAAAAACGGTTTTAGGAAAATCTACGCCTGCCATTGCCATCAATTGTAAACTCTGCAATTTATCACGCGAGCGAGTCAATGCAACAGAAGGTGTCAAGGAAAAAACGCCCATTTCTTCGAACTGACGAATAATAGCCGTCCCAAAAAAAGTACCTGAAGAACCGATTCGTGGAATAATCGCGTCGATATTGGCCAATGCTTGATCCTTAAACCAGACCATTGGTTGACCTGCTTCAATCGTCATACTACATTGGGTATAATCCAGAATTCGAACGTAATGTCCTCTCTTTTGAGCCGCAAAAAACAAACTTCGCGTAGAGTATAATTCTGGTCCGCGGGAAAGAATAAGTATGTTCATTTTAAAAAAATAATGAAAAATGAAATAATGAAAAATTGATAATGCACTTTTGACGTATTATTACTGGCAACCCTTTAGATTTTTATGTCAGTGCTTACACATCTATTTTTTGAGAAACAAACAATTTGATACTGTTTATCTATCATCGCTCAAGATAAGTTTTTTTATTATCTTGTTGCGCGTTTGGAGTGTTTATATAGATTAATTGAGATTATGATATTGACATCATCTTTCTAATTGACCTTGTGTTTTTTGCTTCTTGCTACTGGCTATTTGTCCTCTTTAATCGCGATTAAAG
>JALZUU010000493.1 GCA_023300665.1 Saprospiraceae bacterium
ACGGAAGTTAATAACAATACTTCTCCTTCTATAAGTGTTCCTAGAAAGCTAGCTAAATAGCCGCATGTTTCGTAAAGCTGTTCTAACATTTTATAAAGTGTTTACTGCGTTAACCTTTGGATTTGGTAAATCCTGAGTGGTACCATCAGAGAGTGCTACTTTTACAGACGTTACTTCTGTATCCGTTCCTAAACCAAAAGTTACGGTAGCGGTTTGATCACTTCCTAATCCTTCTCCAATCACATAAGCATCAGATAGGGTAGAACCATCTTTTTTGGTCACCATAATTCTAGCCCCAACATATTTAGCTGTTTCTGGAAGACGAACCGCAATATAATTAGCATTACCACCTTTATTTAATCGAACAACCACTGGGCCGTCCAAGTTAGCATAAGCCAAATCAGGATATCCATCTTGGTTAAAATCACTGGTCAGTGGTGTGATCGCATAATTTTTATTAATCGCATTGGCTTGATCTTCTACCGCAGCAAAAGTTCCGTCTGCTCTTTGTACTAAAAATCGACAAGGTAATTTGAATAGTGCATGCGGAGGAAAGTCCACATAATTTTCTGCTACGACTAAATCTTGTCTACCATCTAAGTTGAAATCTTGAAAAATAGCACCCCAAGAAAATTCAAAATCTGCGACTTTAGCTTCCTTAGCGGCATCTGTAAATTTAAAGTTTCCTTCATTTTTAAACAGCATCCATTCTTTGATAAAAACATCTTCCTCTGCCAAATCTCCTCTAGCCATAAATACAGGTACAGAAGTTCCAGTATTCGAAAAGAAGAAATCAATATTTCCATCGTTGTTATAATCACCAACCGCGATCCCCATTGGATACGCATATTTTCCAGTGGTTGGATTTGGTTTCATGGTAAACTTCTGACCACCTTCATTCTTGTAAGTTCTTGCTTCACCCGTATCATGAGCTGCCACTAAATCCAACCATCCATCATTATCGATATCTACAAAAATTCCCATAAAAGTATTGTGGATATAAGTAAGCCCATATGCTTCGGTAGCATCTTTAAAAGTGTTGTCTCCATTATTGATCATCAAAAGACTTGAGCCACCATAATTGAAATCTTTAAAAATGGTTTGTCCTTCCATCAAATCTTTCTTGATATAATTGGCCACAAACATATCTGCATGACCATCTCTGTTTACATCTCCGAAAGTGATAGAAGCTGCAACAGATTTTTCATCAAAAGGAATAGCTACTTTGGAAACCTCAAAGCCTTCGCCGGTATTTCGATACCACAACAAACCAATATCTGTTGTAATAAATAAATCTGTCTTTCCATCACTATCTAAATCAAATGAAACAGCACCATAAGTACTGAATTTTTCAGATTTAGCAGGAAGGTTAAAAGAGGATTTTACAAAACCTCCATCGCTATAGCTAAATAAAGCATCTTCTTGTTCTAGTCCTCCGCCCACAAATAATTCATCTACGCCATCGTTATTGACATCTATCAAAGCAGAAGCCATAAGTGGTAAAGATTTCTTTTTGCTATAACTATTTTTAAAAGAAATTTTAGCATCCTTGAATACAGGAATTTCTTCACCAGGAACTGAGTAATTACAAGATTGATACTCTTTACCAAAGTTTTTAGCCGGTGCGTTCTCTGTTTGGCTAGTTCCAGAATAACGACCCCAAGAAATATCTTTATAAGGATCTTTGGTATCTCCTTTAAAAAAGAGTAATACGGCTGAAACGGCCAAGACAAGAATAACGATGACTGATAAAATTATTTTTTTCATTATGATAAAATTTATTAAAGTCTAATAAAATTATTTTTAGGACGAAGTTTATTGTTGGGGTTCAATTTTGGTTTGTCGATTGGCGACCCAAAGCATCACACCAAAAAATATAAAATGAGTTACGTTCATGGCGATAGGCGCAATATGAACACCAAGTGGCTTAAACCAGAACAATGACGAAATTACAAGAATAAGTAGAAAGATAGGGTTGAATAGGGCTACCCATTTAGGCAATCCGACGTGATTCTTTAAAATAAGTACTACAAACACGATGGAAAGTGTCGCCACGATGACTCTTAGTGCCCAGACCAATATTTGATAATGCTCCTCATACGATTGCAAATAGAAAGCATAATCAGGAGTTCCTTGACTTCTTTGTAAAACTTCAGCACCAAAATACCTTGAAGAAATCCATATTCCACCTACAATAAAAGCGAGATTTCCAAGGACATAAAGGAAGTTGGCAAGACCCGTATTAGATACTTTTTTGAAAAGTTCTTTTAATCCATAATACCCAGCAAAATAGAAAGGAAGACCTATGATAGACCAAAAATGACCTTTACTAGCACGAGCAATCGGAACCTCTTCCAACATTTTTACTTCTCCAGGAGGGCCGTCTGGTAAAAAATGTAATAAATATTCTCCAACTCCCACCATGAAACTTCCAATAATTCCTAGTGCTATTAATATTTTAATGTTTTTGTTCTTCATTTTGTATGTTTTTTTGATGGTTTTTTTCTTTAGTTTTTTGAAAACCAATTAGAAGTTGTTTTAAAATGATGTTCGAAATCGAAGATAAATGCTTGATTGTCAGGACGAAGCTCTTTTTGAGTTTCATAGCCTTAGCTATGGGACGAA
>JALZUU010000494.1 GCA_023300665.1 Saprospiraceae bacterium
TATGACAAAATAGGGGGAGTAGTATATTTTTTTGCTAGTTGGCCTGTTAGCTGGTTGGCTGGTTAGCTTCCCTCATATGTAAAAATACGTAAGAAAAGCGCTAACAGGCCAACTAGCAAACCGGCTAACCAGCAAATATCCCAAATTTGTCACGCACCCTAATTCATTCAATTAAAGACTAGTTTTTAAAATCTTGAAAGCCCTACTTCTTCCGTCCCTTCAAGTACCGTTCCCACTTATCCAAAACCGCTTGAAAATCTTCTGGCAACTCCGACTCAAAACGCATCTGTTTCCCAGTGACAGGATGTTCAAAACCAATCGTTTTTGCGTGTAGCACATGACGAGGAATCATCTTAAAACAATTCTCTACAAACTGACGATACTTATCGAATACCGTTCCTTTGATAACCTTATTCCCACCATATTTTGCATCGTTAAATAATGGATGTCCCGTGTGTTGTAAATGAACACGGATTTGATGGGTACGTCCAGTTTCGAGTTGACATTCGATCAAACTTACATAGTACATATCCAACAAAACTTTATAGTGGGTCACGGCATGCTTTCCGCCTTCACCGTCTTCATATACCGTCTGTTTGGTACGGTTGGCTGGATGCCGACCAAGATTGCCGGTGATGGTTCCTTCTGTATCGTCAAAATTCCCCCAAGCAAGCGCAACATATCTTCTTTCTACCGTATGATCGGCAAATTGCTTGCTAAGATGGGTCATTGATTCCGCTGATTTTGCAATCACCATCAGCCCGGTGGTGTCTTTGTCAATTCGATGCACCAGTCCTGGACGATCGTAGTCATTTCCTTCTTTTACAGGTAAGTCTCCTTTTTTAAAATAATGCATCAAAGCATTTACCAAAGTCCCATCAGGTTGTCCTACACCGGGATGAACGGTGAGTCCTGCTGGCTTATTGATAACCATGAGGGCATCATCTTCATAGACAACTGTCAAGGGAATATCTTGTGGAATAACTTCTCGTTTGCCTTCGCGTGGCTCGTCGAGATAAATGATGATTTCTTGACTTGGTTTGATCTTGACATTGGGTTTCACCTGCTTTCCATCTAAGGTAATCATCCCATTTTTGATGGAATTTTGGATTTTGCTTCGTGAAACTTGAAAGAGTTTATCAAACAAAAATTTATCTAACCGAATAGGCGATTGCCCCGGATCTATTAGTATTTTCTGATACTCAAACTTCTCTTTTTCCAATCCTTCGTCGGTCGGTTGTTTTTTCATAATAATTTACTTAGTGTTACTCACACAGTTGATTATTAGACATTTCTTCCCAATTTTACCTCCTCCAGCTCCGGCAGTATCGCCGGAGAGTGGCACCAACCCCGCAAATGTCTAATAATCAACTGTTCTTAAAGTTTACGTTTTCTCTAATATAACCATCAACTTGTTAACGTCTCACAGAGTACCCAACCCAAAATAATTGGAGTTCAATCTCACTTTTTCTTAAAGGAATAAAGCCGCTGATAGTTCGGAAAAAAATAGGTGGTTCGTCCACCGATTTTATCCCATTCTACGACTCCTTTTCCATTGGGTGCTGGCGTTCCTTCTTTACGCCATTCAAAAAACCAGTTATCTGGATATTCTTTATAATAAGCAGATCGTTCTATGGCCGTCTTTAAAATATCTTGCATGGCCTCATACGCTTCTTTTAGTTTTTTTTGAGGTATTGCTCCAGTTTGTGAACCAGGATGAATACGAGTTTTATAACAAATTTCATCGGCATATAAATTCCCAACACCTGCCAATATTTTTTGATTTAATAAAAAACCTTTAATCGATCCTTTTCTATTTTGGGTTGCTGCTAAAAATTCGGCTTCGGTAATTTCTAAAGCATCCTTTCCAAGGCCGGATTTTGCAATATACTCCTTTATATTTTCTATATAATTGATTCGAGCAAATTTTCTAGGACAATCGAATCCTAAGCGTTGATGATTATCAAAATAAAAAACAAAGCGTTCGTGTTTTGTTCGATCTGCCTCTAATTCATAATAATTTAAATCACCGGTCATCCCGAAATGCAAAAGGAGATATTCCTCATTATCCATTCGGGCAAATAAATACTTTCCACGACGAAAAGAGTCCAAAAAAGTCCGTCCAGTTAGCTTATCTATAAAGACATCTCCGTTTAAGTTACGAATTATTTTATCATCATAGACTTCTACCCTTTTGATTTTTTGATTTAAACTGGTTCCATCGAAAAATTTTTTAAAGGTTTCAACTTCTGGTAATTCGGGCATTTTTTTAAAAAATTTTGAATTTTGAATGTGGAATTTTGAATAAGTGTCCATCCCTGAAAATAGTCATTGCTACTTATTCATAATTAAATCACTCCGGATATTCCACCCGAACATGATAGATACTATTGAGTAATTTTTTAAATTCTAATTTACAAACCTCTAATTCTCTAAAGCTCAATTGCGAACGGATCAATTGTCCTTTCACAATTTTACCTTGAATGATTTTATTAACCAAATTATCAATATCTGATTCAGAAGGATCTTTTATTCCTTTGGCCGCTGCCTCAATACTATCAGCTAACATTAAGATGGCTTCTTCTTTGGTTCGAGGTCTTGGTCCGGGATACCGAAATGCTTTTTGATCAATCACGCCGTTGGGTCTTTTTTCTACATGTTGATGATAAAAATATTCGACGCGAGTCGTACCATGATGGGTTCGGATAAAATCAATTAAAATTTCGGGTAGATGATGTTGATGGGCCAACTCTATTCCATGATGAATATGGTCAATAATTTTTTCTGCACTTTCTATTGGAGTCAAATCATCATGGGGATTTTTACCTTTTTGATTTTCGATAAAGAATCCTGGATCTTTCATTTTTCCAATATCATGATAAAGTGCAGCTACTTTTAGTAATTGTGAATTGGCACCTATTTTTCGAGCGGCTGCCTCACTAAGATTGGCCACTTGTAGGGAATGTTGCAAAGTTCCAGGTGCTTTGATAGACATTTCTTTTAGCAAAGGCTTATTCATATCGGAGAGTTCCGTCAACGTAATGGACGAGGTAAAACCAAATATTCGTTCTAATAACGGAATCAAAGGATAAGCCAATAAGGTTAGAAATACATTTAAGAAAATCCAAGTGTAGACCGACCAATCAATCGTTGAAAATCCACCCTCTTCAATCAAGGAAAGTCCTAAGTAGGCGATTCCATAAGCTAGAAAAATATAGGCCATCGAGGAAAAAAAACGAGTCCAATCACGTACCATAATATTACTCAAGACTGCGACGATTCCAGCTAAGAGTTGTAAAAAGGTAAAAGCGTATCCCAAGTCAGAAAGGAAACTCGTAATCAACACTACCACTACGTGGGTAAATAGTGCTAGCCGTTCATTATAAAAAATATTGATAACGATTGGCGCAATACAAAACGGAACGATATACAAACTCAATGATCCATTTATTCTAACAATATAGACCAAATAACTATAAATTAACGGCCACATCATCGCAAAACAAAAGGGCTTAACATAAGTATAAACTCTTGGTGCATGAAATCGCAAATACATTACAAAGACCCCTAAAATTAACATGGTCAACAATAAGTATCCAATATAAACCCACCAAGCGGATCGTTCATTCGCAATCGTTTCTTGATAATGGTCTCGATAAGAAATAAGCTGTTGATAAATAGAATCAGTGATCAACTCGTTTTTACCAATCAATAATTC
>JALZUU010000495.1 GCA_023300665.1 Saprospiraceae bacterium
AGGTTAGAAAGGATAAAAAACTGTCGCAATTCGCAACTCTTGGGGAGCACAAAGTTGCGACAGACCACCTAAAGGGTGTTTTGCATTTATAAGATGGATAGGTCATATTTTCTTATAAAGAAGAAATATGAACGTTTTATTAATTAGAAGTAAAAAATTTGACGTGTTTTGGGTGCTAAACTGGTATTTTTAGCACGATAGATGTCAAATGTACGACTTTTATATTAAAAATAAAAACAATTAGTGCTTAGTGACATTTTTATTTAAAAAATAATCATATGTATAATGCGTTAGACGATTATTTACGGCGATTTTTACGACGACTTCGGCTTCTTGCTGAGGTAGGATTATTGTCTTTTCTACGTTTTTTTATAAAATCCCGTTTAAATTGTTTTTTTCTTTGACCGATAAGTTTGTCGATTAAATCTTCCCGCCCCATTGATTTGAGTTTATCTCGAATAGCTTGGTGATTTTCATTTTTATGCCAGAAGAAAAATATATGTTGATTTTGTTTTTCTTTTTTTGTGGTGGCCGCATATACAGGGCGTAAGGTATATGGATGTAAACCAGAATAATAGATCACAGTTCCTACCGTCATAGGAGTAGGTGTGAAGTCTTGCACTTGTTCTAGTTTAAACCCCATGCTTTTTGTTTCGGCTGCAAGATTAGCCATTTCTTCTTCAGTAGAACCAGGATGACTAGAGATAAAATAAGGTATCAGTGGTTGCGCTAATCCGTGCTTTTTATTGATCGCATCATACTTACTTTTAAAAGCGTGGAAGTGTTTAAAAGAAGGTTTGCGCATCACTTTTAGGGTATCATCTGAGGTATGTTCGGGTGCTACTTTTAGTCGCCCACAGACGTGTCGGGTGACCAGTTGCTCCATGTATTCATCAAGACTACCATCGTTCTTTTTGTTATAATCATCTACTAAAAGATCGTAACGAATACCACTTCCGACGAAGGCCTTTTTTACGTCAGGATGTTCATCGACTTTGCGATAAATATCTGTCAGAGGTTTATGACTCGTATCTAAGTTACTACAGACAACAGGATGAATACAAGAGGGGGCAACGCAACGATCACAGATAGCTTGATCAATCCCTTTCATTTTATACATATTGGCTGAAGGGCCACCAAGATCACTAATATACCCTTTGAAATCGGGCATTTTTGTAATTTGATCTACCTCTTTGAGAATGGATTTTTCGGATCGACTTGCAACGAATTTTCCTTGATGAGCAGAGATGGTACAAAAGCTACAACCTCCAAAACAACCTCGGTGCATGTTGACTGAAAAGCGAATCATTTCATACGCAGGAATGGCGCCTCTTTTCGCATATTTAGGGTGTGGCATCCGCGTATAGTCCAGATCAAAAGAAGTATCAATTTCTTCCTCCGTCATTGGTGGATAAGGTGGATTGATGATCAGGTTGTGATCTCCTACTGCTTGAGTGAGTCGTCGAGCTTTTACTTTGTTTGACTCCTGTTCAATATGTTTAAAATTAGCAGCATAAGCTTTTTTATCTCGCAAACATTTTTCGTGAGAGTGAAGTGCGAGGTCTTCCCATATTTTTATTTTTGGTAATGGATCGTTTCGAAGGACTTGGATAGCCGTTTGTGGAATCGTTTTAAGTGAAGCAAAGGGCACTCCTTTTTGTAAAAGTCGAATGATTTCACGTAAGGGCATTTCTCCCATTCCATAAACCAACATATCTGCACCGCTTCTTTCTAAAATATTCGGAAATAATTTATCTGCCCAATAATCATAATGGGTTACGCGTCGCAAAGAAGCTTCGATTCCACCGAGTAAGACGGGAACATCGGGATATAGTTTTTTTAGAATTTTGGTATAAGTCTCCACTGCATAATCTGGTCGAAAACCTGCATTACCTCCAGGCGTATAAGCATCGGTAGATCGACGGCGTTTGGAAGCAGTGTAATGATTGATCATGGTATCCATGCAACCAGAAGAAACACCGAAAAAAAGACGGGGCTTTCCGAATTTCTTAAAATCACGGAGATCATCTTTCCAGTTGGGTTGTGGTACGATGGCTACTCGAAGTCCTTCACTTTCTAAAATTCTACCGACCACAGCATTGCCGAAAGCAGGATGATCCACATAAGCATCTCCTGAAATAATGACAACGTCGAGTTCATCCCAACCACGAAGTTCTACCTCCTTTTTAGTAATAGGAAGCCAATCAGTAACGGGGCGAGAAGGAATTTTTTCGGACATATGTTTTTCTCTAGTAAAGTCTAAGGTAAATATACATATAATATATAGGTGAAAGTATCACGAAATAGTCAGCTTCAATAATCTTTAGCCATTTATTAACTTTTATTAAAAGTATTTAAACAACAGAAATGAATTAAGTTTAATTTTGTTTAAGGACTATTTGTAATTTATGTACAGGAACTTTATTATTTTATTTAAAATATGATTAGAAGCGTTAATGTAATTGTTATTATTTTATTGTATGCGGTGATTCCTTTGTTAGCACAGGAACCCTTTGAATGTGATGGAAGTTATCATTTGATTTTAAGAAATGGAATCGTTGGACAAAGTAAACTTTTTAAAATAGAGAGCAGTGAGGATTTGAGTGAGGTTGTATTTGCGGAAGTAGGACCCGATAGTGCTGGAGTCTACCTAAATTCAATAGGCTATCGAAGAACAGATGATTTTATTTATGGAATAGATCCAGATAACTTTGATTTGTATAAATTAGATAATAAAGGGGTGGGCTATTTCTTGGATCATATTCATGAACTAGATACACTATGTAGTTATATTGCTGGTGATGTAAGTCTTGATGGGAGATATCTGATCTTAGTTGAGCAACACAGAATTAACAACATTAGCCGAGATGTGGCACTTGATTTTATTGATTTGACAAGTCCTAATTATGAAGTAACTCGGCTTCCATTAGTCACTGCAGATGGAGGAGTGTCAGTCGCTCGAACCGCAGATGTGGCAATTCACCCTTTTACAAATTTAATGTATGGTTATGATGTTATTAATAAAAAATTAATAACTTATGATTTAGAAACAGGCATTGTTAATTTAGATGATTTTAGTACAAATAGTACTCAACCAATAACACTTGGCGCACTATTTTTTAATGAATTTAATTACCTATTGGGTTACGGGCGTCAACAAGATAGTGCATTTCAAAATACTTTGTATGAAATGGATCTCAATACCGGTTTTGGAGAAGTATTAAAAATTGGTCCAACTACCATAGGTAATGATGGCTGTAGATGTGTCAATAGTATAGGATTGCAAAAAACAGTTTCGCCAATAGAAACAACACCTTGTGATGAAATTACTTATACACTTAGAATTTCTAATACTACAGGAAACATTATTGGAGATGTTTTAATTATAGATACTTTAGATGAAAGATTGCGTTTTTTGTCCATTCTAAATAATCCATTTTTAGGAAATTTTTCTTTCGATAGTTTAACGAATACACTTCAGTTTTCTGATCTAACCCTACCTCCAGGAATTGACTCTATTATTTTTACCGTTTTTGTAAAACCAACTACTCCTGCCGGATTAATTAATAATCAAGCAGAAATAATAAACTTATCTTCAGGTCAAGAATCTATCATTTATTCAGATTATCCATCAACGTTTGAAAGAGGAGATCCAACTCCTCTTGAAATTTTAACTCCTCTTGAAATAACTGAAATTTATCATGATACAACAATTTGCTTGGGAGAAGAACTAACCTTGATTAGTCAATTTCCCAATGGTGAATACTTATGGGACGATTTTGAAGAAGGAACTACCGATAGGGTTATCATTGAAACAGGAGGAACTTATATTTTGACGACGGTAGTCGGTTGTCAGATTATTACAGAAATATTTCAAGTAACTGAAGAATGGATAAATTTTTCTCTTGGTGGAGATCAATTTGTAGACTTAGGTAAATCCATTACCATATCACCAGCAGTGCAAAGCACCAGTCCTGATAGTATTTATCAATGGACTGGAAGTAATCCTCAAATCTGCTTGGATTGTCCGACACAAAATTTTATACCATTAGAAGATGATATCATTAATCTCAGAATTACCAATCAAGCAGGTTGTATAAATCAGGATTCAATAGCTATTTTTGTAAATGCAGATCGTTCTGTTTTCGTTCCTAATGCCTTCTCTCCGAATGGTGACGGAATCAATGATTTAGTCTTTGCTAGTAGTAAGATTTCCCGAGAAATTTTATATTTTCGAATCTATAATCGCTGGGGAGCTTTAGTTTTTGAAAATAAAAATGGAATTACCAATGATCCAAGTTTTGGATGGGATGGAATATTTAAAGGAGAAAAAGTTAATAATGATGTATTTGTTTATGATCTGTTATTATCTTATCCAGATGGAGTGCAACAACAAATTTCAGGAGATATTACGGTTATAAAGTAGTTTACATTTTTTCACCTCCTTTCCTTAAAAAACATACTATTAGTTTTTTTTATGAATTACAAAAATCACAGTTTAGAAGACACGATCGTCGCTTTGGCTACGCCTCCAGGGATTGGGGCAATTGCCGTCATCCGTCTTTCTGGAACCAAAGCAATAGAAATAGCCAACGCTGTTTTTCCAGCTAAAGATTTGACAAAAGCAGCGACCCACACCATACATCTTGGAACGATCCGCGATGGAGAACGAATTGTAGACGAAGTCTTAGTTTCTTTATTTGTCGGCCCGAAATCCTATACGCGAGAAAATGTGGTGGAAGTATCTACGCACGGAAGTAATTATATCATTCAAGAAGTCATCAGCTTATTTATGCGACAAGGTGCTCGCATGGCACAGGCGGGAGAATTTACACTCCGTGCTTTTTTGAATGGACAACTAGACCTTTCTCAAGCTGAAGCAGTGGCAGATTTGATCGCGTCAGAATCCGCTTCTTCTCATGCACTAGCGATAGAACAGATGCGCGGTGGTTTCTCAGATGAAATCCAAATACTGCGACAAGAACTAATTGATTTTGCAAGTTTAATTGAACTAGAATTAGACTTTTCGGAAGAAGATGTAGAGTTTGCTAATCGCGATGCTTTAAAAGAATTGGTAACAAAAATCCGAGGCATCCTTCGTCGATTATTAGATTCTTTTCAACTCGGTAATGTTATCAAAAACGGCGTAAGCACCGTTATCGCAGGGCGCCCAAATGCCGGTAAATCAACCCTTCTTAATGCGCTCCTAAACGAAGAACGCGCCATCGTCAGCGAGATCGCTGGAACGACTCGTGATACCGTAGAAGAAAAATTAAATATCAAAGGCATCGAATTTCGACTCATCGATACCGCAGGTATTCGTAAGGCACAAGATCAGATTGAAAAAATTGGTGTAGAACGTACGATTGAAAAAATTGCAGAATCTACCGTAGTGATTTATGTCTTTGATGTCATCGAATCTGAACCCGCTGATTTATGGAATGATATAGATCGGTTTTTACAAGGTAGCAAAGTCTTAACGGCCAAAAGCAAGCAACTCTTTGTAGCGAATAAAATGGATTTAAATCCTTATACAAAACCAGAAGATTATTATAAAGAAGGATTGATTGGCCCCAAAAATCTAATTACCGTCTCTGCCAAAAATCAAATGAATATCGAATATCTAAAAAACCACCTTTTTAATTTAGTAATCGATAATCCAGACTTGATGGATAGTACCATCGTCACCAACTCCCGCCACTACGAAGCTTTAACAGGCGCCGACGAAAGTTTACAAACCGTATTAAATGGGATGGAAAGCGGGATCACTTCTGACTTTATTGCAATGGATATTCGTCGGGCGTTGCAGCACTTGGGAGAGATTACGGGTGAGGTGAGTACGGATGATTTGTTGGGGAATATTTTTGGGAGGTTTTGTATTGGAAAGTAAGATTCCACCTCAAATCCAAAACCTATTCTTTGAAAAATTTTTCAAGATTTAGATTTTTTTTTTGAAAAAAATAAAAAAAATCCCCCTCCGGGAACTAATCCCTTCTCTCTCTGGTTCTCCTTATACAACAACAACAACAACAACAACAACAATAACTTTAAAAAAAATTAAAAAAATGATTTTCTCTTTACTACATCTCTGTCACGCTTTATATCGGTCACTGACCGACACCTAAAAGGTATGCGATTAACAGAGGTTTTGTAAATAGAAAATACAAATCACCGAAGCGTCTTATCTTTTATTAGGTAAGGCGCTTTTTTTATTGAAAAAAGGGGATATGGCGAAACGGTAGACGCAGCGGTTTTAGAAACCGTCGCCTGTAATGGGCGTATAGGTTCGACTCCTATTATCCTCACAA
>JALZUU010000496.1 GCA_023300665.1 Saprospiraceae bacterium
CTATTGCGGACTGCATTGGTATAAACTTCCAACTCTTGTAGGGTGATATCATGGTGACCAAATTTATTGACAATATCACGTACCGCTATCATTTCTTCTTCATCTACTTCTCCATCGGCTAGCATCATTAAAACCATGGTATGTTTCATCGCCTTTTCATATTCCGCTAAAAACTGATCTTCAGTCCCGCGACCATCCGGACGGTATTCCAAGACATTGGGAACATAGGTTCCTTTACAAGTTCCGCATTCAACAAAATCACCTATTCTACCCAAAGGAATAAGTGGAATAAAATAAAGGGTGAAAAATCGGGTCACCTTTCGATGCCGATAGGGTTCTTCTCGTTCGCATTGAGGACAGAAGAAATGTCCTTCGTCCATGGTTGAATTAATGCCTCTAGTTCCAAAAATAATCATAAGCTTGGTTGTTGTTGAATCGTTGAATCGTTGAATCGTTGAATCGTTGAATCGTTAAGTTAACTCTAAAAAGTGTTTTTCTCGCAGAGACCTTCTATCATGTATATCTTTTAACCTGAAGCAATTCTATATTTTATTCTTGTTAAATAAGATTCAGAATTTCTGTTTTTCTACTTTTTAGAGTAGGCTCATCGTTGAATCGTTGAAATAACGGGATTTAGCGAAAAGGATAATATTGGTTGCTATCTTTTTTGTCTCGACCAAATCAAAATCAGCGATTGCGATTCAAGATTTCAAGATTCTATATACCACTGTACATTTCTTCCATTTTCTGTCTCCCAGCCTCCTAAAAGAGTAGCACCAAACCCGCAAATGTCCAGTAGTATGAACATTCTATGTAAATAAACTAATTTTTTTCTAACATTTCTTATATTGTCATCAAAATATTAATATGAGAAATGAATTTGTTGGTTTTTCCATTATAAGTTTGGCTATTGTCTTTGGAGTCGGTTATTATTTATGGACTCCTATCTATTGGGGTTTGTTGTTTTTAGTTCCTTTGATTATACTGGGATATTATGATATGTTTCAGGCCAAGCGAGCCATTGTTCGCAATTTTCCAATCCTAGGAAGAGCTCGTTATCTTATGGAAAATTTACGACCAAAAATCTATCAATATTTTATTGAATCAGATACCAATGGTACGCCCATCAATCGACAATTCAGATCCATTGTCTATGCGCGTTCAAAACAAGAGCTTGCTACCAATCCTTTTGGTACTCAAATCAATGTATACGATGAAGGTTACGAATGGATGAATCATTCTATCGCGGCACTTGACCATCACGAACTTGATTCCAATCCTAGAGTTACGGTTGGTGGTCCTGATTGTAAGCAACCTTATGCGGCTAGTCTGTTAAATGTATCTGCGATGAGTTTTGGGTCTTTGAGTAGTGCGGCAATAGAAGCGCTTAATGGTGGTGCTCAAATTGGAGGCTTTGCCCATAATACAGGAGAAGGCGGAATCAGTCCTTACCATAAAAAACCAGGTGGAGACCTGATCTACCAAATCGGAACTGGATATTTTGGTTGTCGATCTAAAGAAGGCGGTTTTGATCCTGAATTATACAAAAAACGAGTCGCCAATCCTTCGGTCAAAATGATTGAGTTAAAACTTTCTCAAGGTGCCAAACCAGGCCACGGTGGTATCTTACCGGGCAAGAAAAACACCAAAGAAATTGCGGAAATTAGAAATGTAACGCAAGGAGAATCTGTTCTTTCTCCACCCTATCATAAAGAATTTAATACGCCGCTCGGATTACTTAAATTTTTAAAACAGCTTCGAGATCTTTCCGATGGAAAACCAATAGGATTTAAGTTATGTGTTGGACACCGAAGTGAATTTTTGGCGATTTGTAAGGCCATGGTCCAAACGGGTATCAAACCGGATTTTATAGCCGTCGATGGAGCCGAAGGAGGAACGGGTGCAGCGCCTTTAGAGTTTTCTAACTCAGTTGGTACGCCTTTTAAAGAAGGACTCGCTTTTGTACATGATGCCTTGGTTGGCTTTGATTTAAAAAAGGATATTACGATTATCGCAGCTGGAAAGATCATCACTGGATTTCATGTTTTTAAGGCCCTTGCCTTAGGAGCGGATATTTGCTACTCTGCTCGTGCCATGATGTTGGCACTTGGATGTATACAAGCCTTAGAATGCAATACCAATCACTGCCCTACGGGTGTTGCAACTCAAGATAAGGAGCTCGTTGCAGGTCTAAACGTTAACAATAAAAAAGCACGGGTAGCCAATTATCATCGAGAAACCATCAATAGTTTGATTGAATTAATGGCAGCGGCTGGTATTCGAGATCCGAAACAGATCGGTCGTCATCAGATTTATCGTAGAAATAATATTAATGAAATTAGTAGTCTAGCACAGATTTATCCTAGAATGGAAACGGGAGCACTCCTCGATATTAATACCGCTCCGGAATCTTATAAGGTGTATTTGGATATGGCTCAGGCGGAGAGTTTTGCGCAGCGGTTGGTGGTGGTGTAGAGACAATTCATGAATTGTCTCTACACATGAATTCTCTCTACATTTTTTTGATCTTATTCAATTAATGTTTCAAGGTCAATTTTAAGACTGTTGAGTATCTCAATTTCCCGAGACCAATTTAGTATTTGCCAGTCTTTATTTTTTTCAGATATCATAACTTTTTGAGAATCTGTAAATATCCAAATTACTTTTTCAACCCCAAAATCAAGCAATTGATCTGTCTTTTTATGAAAATATCCAAAAGAGTCTTGTACTTCTTCTAGCTCAGCCTTCGTATCAATTTCTATGACTACTTTAGGCGGAATGCCCAAATATTTATTCGACTTTTTAATACCTTCTAATTTCTTTTTTTCTACTATGGCAATATCTGCAGCCCTCCATCCTTTGTCTTTAAATTGTAAACCGATCTCATTTGTTAATACAACATATTCATTACCCAAATTAGACATTAAAAAATAAACCAGTCTGGTAATAATAAGCGATTGCAAATAGCTACTTCCCATTAGTTCATCAATTTGTTTATTACCTTTTAAATAATCTTTATACCCACGATAATAGATGGGTTTACCAGCTACCATTTCGTAAATTAATTCATGTGGAATATTTTGCTGTGCGTTTGACATACAGACTAATTCTGATTTTTTAAAGATTATTTTCTCTAAGATACCCTATTTAATGATTAACTCCAATTTTTTTAAAAGAAATGCTTGTCTCTGCCTCTTCTATGATTCCACCATCTTAATCACACATTGATCTTTTTGCATATCGATTTCTAGGTCTTTTCGATTGCGAAGCCAGGTGATGAGGTTTTCTCCTAAAAATTTTCCACGCCATCCGGTGGCTAATTTTTCATCAAAATACTGATCGTCTGCTTTCATTTTTTTGATGCCAGAACCATAGATGACTAGGCCATTAGAAAGGCTTTCTTGGTTACATTTTATTTTGATGAGTAAGGACAACATCTCCATGATGGTTTCTTGTCCAGTCGGTTGAATCTGGGTTTTAGGAATCTCAGCAAGGACTTCTTCTTCCTCAGGAGTTGGCGCTGCTTCATAAAGGGCCAAAAACTCATCCATATATTTCCCCATAATTCCGTTTGGGAGACGACGATGATTTTTGAGTGCTGCTCTACCCGATCCGATATTACGCGTAATCGCACTGATATATTTTGCGGGAAGAATCATCTCTTTGCTATAATTCTTTTGCTCCGCCTTTTTTATTCTCCATTTGTAGATCCGAATTAAGAATAGCTGATTTTGAGGGCGTAGATTATAGATCATGCTATTAGAAAGCGCCTCTTTGTTTGGAATGCCTTTATAATAATCTTCAAACTCATATTTCTTCATCTCCTCAATTGCCCATTCGTAACGGTCTAACTTATTGAGTTTAGCCGTCAATAATTCCCAGAGTCGCTTAAGGTAGATAATATCATCCAGCGCGTACTTAATTTGTTTTTGATTAATAGGACGAGATTCCCAATCTGATACGGTATAGCCTTTTCCGAGATTGACATTTATTTCATTAGCCACTAGCTTACGAAAAGAAATGGGATAATTATAACCTACAAATCCTGCCGCAATTTGGGTATCAAATAAATTTTTTGGAATTACATTCCCTTCCACCTTTAACAATCGGTAATCGTTTTCTCCCGCATGTGTAACTTTCACAATACTGGGATCCTCAATCATCGCATAAAAGGAATCCAAGTTTTTTAATACAATAGAATCAATAATATAAACCCCATTATCAGTTATTACCTGAATTAAGCATAATAAGGTATAAAAACGCTTTTCACCTACAAATTCGGTATCAAAGCCCATCCAGGAAATATCCTGATTTTCATCGATAAATTGCTGTAAAGTTTCGGGCGTATCTATGTATAAATAGTCTACCATTGTCCTTGATTGTCTGTCTTTTTCACCCATGACACAAATGTACAATATTTCAATGGATAATTTATCTTACTTCCTTTTCGTTATGATAAATGACTACAAGCATAAGGAGGGTTTTCTTAGTTAAAAATTTGGTCAAAATCATCAATTTTTCGATAATTTTAGCTTTTAAAACGAAAAATTCATTCCTAAACTATGTTAAGCGAATTTGAAAAATAACCTAATTTCGTTCCTTTGTACACCTATTATACGTCTAAAAAAGGTGAACATATAGTCAAAAAAACCGTTTAACCAACACACACCTAAACACATTTTTATGAAATTTATTAAGTGGTTATTCTTTACGATCCTATTTTTAGTGATCTTATTGATTGCTGGAGGCTTTGTCCTCAGCTATTTTTACAAAGATGAAATCGTTGCAAAAGTAAAAACAGATATCAATAAGAACTTTGATGCGACCATTGATTTTGGCGATGTTGATCTCTCCTTCTTACGGAGTTTTCCTGATTTCAATCTTCAGCTAAAAGATTTAAATATCAAAGGCAAAGACGCTTTTGAAGGTATCACACTGATTGATGCTAAGAATATCGAACTAGACCTAGATGTTATGTCGGTCATCAACGCCGAAGTGCCCATTCAAATCAATACGATCCAATTTACAAAGCCAAGTATCCATGTGATGGTACTCAAAGATGGAAAGGCCAATTATGATATTGCCAAAGAAACGGCTAGTGAAACGGAAGAAGCCTCTTCTTATAATTTTAAAATAAACCTTGAAAAGTATAATATTGTAGAAGGTCATATAACTTATGATGATCGTGCGGGAGATTTATTTCTTGAGCTAAAAGACATGGATCACGAAGGCACCGGTAATTTTACTGAAACAGTTTTTGATTTAGTTACCAAAACCAATATTGCGGAAATTTCTGCCAAAACAGGTGGAATTACTTATTTGCGACGAGCGAAGGGTGATTTGGATATGACCCTCAATGCGGATTTGGATCAAATGAAGTTTACGCTCAAAGACAACGAATTGATGGTTAACGCACTTAAGTTAAAGGCCGATGGCTTTGTCAATTTACTTAAGAATGGAGATATAGATTTGGATTTAAAATTTGACGCACCTGGTAATTCTTTTAAGAATTTTCTATCGCTAGTTCCTAGTGCTTTTACCAAAGATTTTGCGGAGGTAGTCGCCAATGGAAATCTTGCTTTTAATGGCTTTGCGAAAGGTATCTATAATGGAGAAAAAAATAAAATGCCGGCATTTAAAGTATTTCTTGATATTGCCAATGGTGATTTTAAATATCCATCTTTACCGATGGGGGTAAAAGATATTTTTGCTAAAATAAATATCAACAGCCCATCCAGCGATTTTGATAAAATGGTAATCGATATTCCGGATTTCAAAATGAACCTCGGTAATAATCCTTTCGCTGCTAGACTCAACCTAAAAAATCCAGTCAGTGATCCTAATATTGATACAAAGATCAATGGGGTTATTAATCTAGCAGATCTTTCCAAGGCCTTTCCAATGGAAGATGTCCAAACACTCAATGGAGTGATTACGGCTGACGTAGTCGCCAATACTAGAATGAGCTATATTGACCAACAAAAGTACGAACGGGTACAGATGGATGGGACGATGCAAATTGAAAATTTAAATTATGTGGCGACTGGCTTACCAAAAATCAACATTAAAAATACAAATATTGCTTTTACTCCTAAGAATGCGAAGATTGATAATTTTATAGCCACCCTTGGAAAAAGTGATATCGAAGCAAAAGGTACTTTAAATAATATCTTAGCTTACTTCTCTACAGAAAAAACAATGACGGGTAAATTTTCGGTTCGTTCTAATTATTTTGATTTAAATGAATGGATTGCCGAAGAAGAGAAAACGCAACCAGCAGTAGCCACCACACCTGGTGAAACAGCGGAAGTTTTTGATCGATTTGATTTTGAACTTGATGCAGTGATGGACAAAATTGATTATGATATTTATAAATTATCTAAAGTCTCTGCAGCAGGACATTTTTCCCCTACTCGACTGGCTATGGATAATTTCGCACTGCGTATCAGTAATAGTGATATAAAAGGAAACGGAGATTTAAAAAATATTTTTGCTTATGTTTTTGATAATGAAACCCTAGAAGGTAATCTAAATATCAGCTCTAAATATTTTGACCTTAATCAGTTTATGGCGGATATAGAAACGGGTACACCACAGGCCAAAACTATTGCGGAGGAAGAATTACAACCCTTGGTTATTCCTGAAGGTGTGGCGGTTAATATCAATGCGAAAATTGACAAGCTAGACTATACGAATATGGCCTTAAAAAATATTAATGGTAAAATGGTCATTGCTGATCAAGCGATTAATATTGATAAAGCTACGGCCAATACTTTGGGAGGAAAAATGACGATGTCTGGTGGATATGATTCTAAAGATACCGAAAAGCCAGGTTTTAATATGGATTTTGATATTAATCAATTTTCTTTTCAAGAAGCATTTAAAAAACTCAATACCGTACAAGCACTTGCTCCAATCATCAAGTTTATGGATGGTAAATTTGATACTAAATTAAAGTTAAATGGCTTTGTTGGTAAAGATATGATGCCTGATTTAAACACCTTGACGGCTGATGGATTTCTTCAAACATTAGATGCAGTCCTAAAGTCTTTTAAACCTTTAGAAAAGCTAGGAGATAAACTTAATATTTCTGCTTTTAATTCTTTAAAAATTAAGGATACTAAAAACTGGTTTACGGTTAAAGATGGGATGGTTAATATTTCAGAATTTGATTATTCTTTCCAAGAGATTGCCATGAAAATTAGTGGTCAACATGGATTAAATCAAGACATGAACTATACAATTAAGACAAAGATTCCTAGAGAGTTATTGCGTCAATCTGGCATCGGACAAGCAGCAGATAAAGGTCTTGACTTCTTGAGTAAAGAGGCCAGTAAATTTGGGGTAAACATTGCGCAAGGAGATTTTATCGATATGGATATCAATATCTTAGGCTCGATTAGTTCACCAAAAATCAAGATCAAACCTACTGGTTCTGGTGGAAAATCATTTAAAGAAAATGCCACTGATCAAATTAATGCCATAAAAGATAAAGCGATTCAAGATGCTAAAGATAAATTAAAAGAAGAAACGGATAAGGCCAAAGCTGCCGCTGAACAAAAAGCCAAAGAAGAACTCGACAAAGCCACCGCCAAGGTAAAAGCTGAAGCCGAAAAGAAGGCCAAAGAAGCAGCAGATAAAATCAAACAACAAGTAAAAGATAGTATCGCCAATAAAGCCACAGAGGTCATCAAAGATAAGATCGACGATGAAATAAAAGATAAAGTAAGCGATGAGGTAAAAGATAAAATAAATGATATCAAGGATAAATGGAATCCCTTTAAAAAGAAAGAAGGAGGTGGTCGGTAGAAGGGTAATTAATAATGGTTTAATGAAGAATTAATAATGCCGCTTCTATTGTATTTTTAATTTCATTAGCGTTTTTATTTTTAGCAAAAAAAAGGATCATTTCTAAATTAGAAATGATCCTTTTTTTTGCTTGAAGCCAATGGCACTACAATCCACCAATAGCATATTTCAACACATCAAATCTAAAACCGTCTTTTCTTTCTAGCAGTAATTTAAATTCTTCTTTTGTTATTTTTCGCATTTCTGAATCTGACAACCAGAAACTTTTAAGCACTTTCAATTCATCATTAACTGGATTGAGTTCATTGAGCATTTTCACAATGCGTTCTCTGTTTACTTCATCCACCAAGGCGTAAATTACTGCCTCGTCTAATTTTCTAAAATTTAATTCTGCCTCTGCCGTCTCTAGTGCCTTGGAGCTAAAATTTTCTGGATGTTCTAAAACCGAAATTAAAGTTTTGGTATCCTTACGAGCATATCTTTTTGCTAGATCCATAGTAGTTTGCTTTTTCTCATTGAAATTATTAATTGAAATAAGATACAAAAGTTCAAGAACAACTGCAAAATCTACTATCGAACTAGGGTGATATCTCCTTTAATCAAGATCGGTAAGTTATTTACAGGACAAGTTGCCTCAACAAAATAAACATATACGCCTATTGGCATTCTTTCTCCTTTTACCTCACCATCCCAGCCTCGTCGCATATCATCAGTTCTAAAAACCAATGCACCCCAGCGATCAAAAATCTGAAAGGATTCAATTGAATTCAGCGTAGCTGAGTTAACGATTACTTCATCGTTGCGGCCATCATCATTAGGAGAAAAAGCAGATGGAACCCAAAGGATATCCTCTGGACAAGAGATCAACACCTCCGTCCTGGTCATTAATTCTTTTTCACAACCAGTATCCAAATCTGTTATTAATAAGGTATAAGTAGTTCCAACAAACGCGCTATCAACAATCGGCCGGAGACAATCGGTACAACTTAGTCCCTCTTCAGGAAACCAACTAAATTGATAATTACCAGTCGTATCTGCTATTGGTTCAATTACTAATGGAAGATCAGGCAACGCATATGTAATTGCATTCAGGGTGACATCTGGGCCTTCATCCACATTTACCGTAACAAAAGCCGTATCTGCTGGACAATCAGTCAAGGTACCGATCAAGGTATAAGTAGTTGTTATATTTGGAAAAGCATCCGTAATAGCACTATTAGGATCTGATAGAGATTCAGGTGAACTCCATTCAAAAATATCTGCATTTCCCGTGGCAGATAAGGTGATCGTATCGCCATTACAAATATCTCTTCCAAAGGCTTCAATGGTTGTTTCTTCTACCACACTGATAAGTACTGAATCGATCAGTACACAATTGTCTTGTGTCAGTGTTAATTGATAAACAGTCGTAGTATCCGGTGTAGCCGTGGAATTCAAATTTGTAGGATCAGAAAGAGTACTATTTGGAAACCAATTAGCATCACCCTCCCCTATTCCATTAAGAAGAATACTCCCACCTGCACAAAGGAAAACATCTTCCCCTGCATTTATTCCGTCTTGCGTAAGCACCGTCACCGTAATAGAATCTTGAATAAGACAACCTTCATCTGTAGAAATTTCTACTTGATAAGTAATGGTAGAATCTGGAAAAGCAATTGGATCAGGACAAAAAGCACAACTCAAATTTTCAGGATTGGTCCATTCTAAACCTAGCACACCAGTCATCAAAACAACTGAATCTCCTCGGCAAATGATACGATCCTCGCCAGCCAGCGGTTGGAATTGATCTACTAAATTAATCGTAACTGAATCAATCGCCGAACAACCTTCCCCATTAGTAACCGTCACAACATAAGTAGTAGATTCGGATGGATTTGCAATTGGGTTCGAACAAAACTGATAGCAACTTAAGCCTGGTCGTGACTCGTCCCACTCGTAAGAAAATACATCACTTCCTCCAGTAACGTTTAACTGAATTATATCACTTACACAGATCGCCGTATCAGCCGTAATTCCAACTACTGGAATAGCAGTATCCAAAACCGTAACAGTAGTTGATAAGGTAGTTGAACAACCTTCGGAATTCAATGCTGTAAACTGGTAAGTAGTCGTAGTCGTTGGAGATACTTCTACCTCTAAACAATTCGTACAACTTAAATCTGTTCCACCAGTCCACATAAAAGTCAGCTCATCCACTGACCCTTCAATGATCGGTGTTAAGGTAACTATTTCTCCTCTACAGATCGTCTGATCTGAATTTAGCGTCATCCTTGGAGCTGCTAGCACTTCTATTTCAATAGAATCTGATGACTCACAACCGAAATCAGTTCCAACAGTCAACACTGTTTGATACACACCAGCATTGTTATAGGTATGAGCTGGATTCGGTGAACCAGCCATTTCTCCATCACCAAAATCCCAATTCCAGTTAGAAATCGCGCCTATTTCAGTAGTAGACATATCACTAAAATTAACTAAAAATGGTTCACATCCAATAGTATCAGAAACTTGAAAGCTTATATCAGGGTCGCTACCAATTTTAATATAATTGGGTCTGGTTAAAGTGTCCTGACAAAACGCTGTATTCACAAAGAGCGTAACATCAAAAATACCAGCTGTTGGATAAGTAATAGTTGGTTCAGATTCTGTAGTACTCCCTTCTAAAGAACCAGGAAATATCCATTCTACCCCAGTAATTGGTGTAGTTGATTGAGATAGATTGATAAAGGAAGTTGATAAATTTTCTCCACATAAAAGAGAATCCATTGCGAGAAAATCTACATTTATACCTGTTACTTGAATACTATCTGGTGATTCGATGGCTCTAGCACAATTAGATTCGTCAATAAGAATAAGCTTAGGAACGAATGTACCAAGTGCTTGATAGACGTAAGTGACCTCATCAGAGATGACATTAAGCGTAGTATCTAACACACCGTTTCCAAAATCCCAAATATAATCGTAGAAATCAGTTGATGTTCCTGAAAAATGGACTTGCATTGGTGCACAAGAAGTATCTACAACAAAGTCAAAATCTCCTATGGGACCATTAAGCGTAATTAAATCATCGATGGTTAAAGTGTCTCGACAATTTTCGGTACTTCCTACAATTAAGGTTACATCATAGGATCCGGGAATAGTATAAACATGCGGAGGATTTTCTAAATTACTGGTTCCAGATACATCCCCAAAATCCCATTCGTAAAAATTAGCATTAAGAGAAGTATTCATAAATCGAGCAATCAAAGGAGGACAAAACGCAAAGGTTGAATCAACCGTAAAATCAGCTACTGGATTAGCAATAGTGATGTAATTTTCTTTACACTGCATATCCATGCAACCATATTGATTAACAATACTCAGACAAACGTCATAACTTCCTTCTTGCGTATAATTATGTTCTGGTGCTGCTTCTGTAGACGTAAAACCATCTCCAAAATCCCATAAATAAGTCAATTCACCAGTGACTAGGGCTTCGAAATTCACTAAGTCAGCGGTACAACTAGTAGTATCTGCTGTAAAAGTTGCTTTTGGATCGGTTACCTCAATTTGGTTATTTCTCTTTCTCCGAACGGTACATCCATCACCATCTGTTACAATCAATTCTATTGAAAAATTTCCTACGGTATCAAAAGTATAGGTAAAACTTTCCTCCTCTGAGGTAAATAAGCCATTGCCAATATTCCAGGACCAGGTAAGTGGCGTACTCAAGGCACTTGTGGAGTTATCAGAAAAATTTACAGTTAATGGTAAACAACCTCCCGAAACATCAATATCATAGTCTACTATTAAACCTCGCGCGAAAATAGTTTCAAAGGTTCTAAAGGTATCGGTACATTCGTGAATATCAGAAATAACTAGTGTCACTTCATCATAAATTCCTGGGGTATTATAAGTAAAAGTAGGTGAATCCGTATTCGCACCTGTTATCTCCGCTCCAGGAGCAATCCATTCGTAAGTTTCTGCAAAGATGGAATTATCCTCTACGGTTACTTCCAATGGAGCACATCCATCTGTATTATTCAAATTAAAAAAGGCACGAGGATCAGAAATACATACAGTCATTGTATCATGATCTACACAATCGGTAGTAAGATTAAAAACACTATGAACAACTTTATAGCATCCAGTATCCGCAAAAACATGAGTAGGACTCAGAATTGTAGATGTATCGGTCGTAATATTTTCTTCTCCAAAATCCCAAAATACGGAGTCAACCCCAAAGCTTCGATCTACAAAACTAATAGAAAAAGGGTTTTCACAGTTTCGATCAACACGCGCTCTTCCTATCGGAGGATTAACATGAATTAAGTCTTCATAAATAATCTCCGAAAAACAGCCATAATGAAATGCAAAAAGCTGTACATCAAAAAAGCCTGTATCGATATACTCATGAGATGGATTTTGATTATCTTCTACTATTACTCCATCACCATAATCCCATATCCAAAAATTGGCATTATCACTTGACAAATCTGTAAAACTTACAATAGCATCAATACAAGTCTCCAAAGGGGTTGCCGAAAAATCAGCAGTAACTTCCTCTCCTACCGCAACAGCTCCTTCAAAAAAACCAGTACTACTACAGCCATCTTCGTTCACCACTGTCAGTTGAACATTATATAAGCCAGTATCCACTAAGGTGTGTGTAGGGTTTTCTTCTGTAGAAGTAAAAAGAAGCTGATTATCTTGGTCAAAAATATTCCATTCCCAGCTATTGATTGCTACAGAAGTAGCCGAACTTTCATCCAAGGTAAATTCATAAGGAGTGCATCCCCAGTAACTAGACTCCGTAAGCTGTACTGCAGTTTCAATCACGTGTATCGTATCTCGATAGATCGTTTGACAACCATTACCATCTCTAACGCGTAACACAATTGGATAAACGCCATAATCATCATAACTATGAGAAGAATTTTGTTCGTTAGCAGTAGTTCCATCTCCAAAACTCCAAAACCAAATTACATCATCATTTGAACTAGCAACAAAAGATACGTCATGCGGAAGTATACAACCGGTGGGGTTATCATTAGAAAAGACAGCCATAGGGGCTGATTCTATTAGTAAACAATCAGATAACCGTCCTACTGATGGGCAATCTTCTGTAAAACGAGTAAGGGAAACCTCAAAACACCCTCCTTGATCAAAAGAATATACTGGATTAATTTCTGTAGAAAAATTACCATCTCCAAAATCCCAAAGAACACTATCGGCTGGTTCAGTGGAGTTATCCATAAATGAAATATTAGTTCCTTGACAACTATTATTACTTGAATAATCTATCTCTACAGGATTCCCTAACTGCAAAATATTACTAAAAATTTCGCTAATCATACAATTTGTATTCTGATTCATAGCGGTTACCGTAATATCGTAAGTACCAGGATCTGTATAAATAATTGGAGGAGGATTCACCCCAGTAAAAGATTCTCCATTACCAAATTCCCATATATAAGTTAGGTCATTTGCAGGACTATTATTGTTAAAATCAGCGGTAAAAGGAAGTTCACAACTAAATGCCTCGTCAATGGTAACATTGACCTCCGGATCAGGAAAAACAGTGATTAGATCAGTTTGTGTAATCGTATTTGAACAATTATTATCATCTGTAATAGTTAAACTAACCGTATAATTATCTGGGATATCATAAGTGTTTGTGACTACCTCGGCTGGATCAGTCACTACGACTACCCCACTAGATCCACCAATCCCCCATATCCATTCTTCAATATTACCTACGCTGGTAGATTGATCAGTAAACGTAACTTCAAGTGGAGCACAACCAGCTATTTCAGAGACAGTAAAATCAGGGATAGGCAATGGAAAAACTTCGATATAGGCAGGTTTACAAATAGAATCCGTCATTCCTTCTGTGTCTGTCACCATCAAGCAAATATCATAAGTACCGGGTGTACCAAATATTCTTCCAGGATCTTGGGTGCCAGCAGAAACACCTCCTAAATCCCACGACCAATCGATAATCGTATTGGCGGAGGTAGATTGATCAGTAAAGGAAACTTGTAAGGAGCCGCAACCTGTGGTAATACTAGCATCGAAGTCAGCAGTTATCTGCGCTGATCCCCAACTAGTAAATATAAACACAAAGCAAAGCGACCAAAATATGCGTGTGTGGTGCATTTCAGTCAATAATTAATCCCGGTTAAATAATGTAAAATTCGCTTCACTGCACAACGTACCTCAGGCACTTTTATCTTATGTACAGCATATTGCTTTCTCATAAAAGAAATGGATCGTACCTTGAAAAAGGCCATTTCCATAAGTAATGTAGGTAATAACATTATTAAAGACTGCCACATTCCAGATGACAGAATCTACCTTAAAATCAATTTAAGAAAATGTTATTAGGTAATTGATTGGTTAGATGGTTAGATTAGAGAAATACTTTTTTAACTATTCAAATGTTCCTAAAGAAGTTTCTCTACCCCTCATTTTTAATACGGCCACAAATCTAAGCTTTTTTTCCAGTTTTCTTAAAAAAAAAGGCTTAAAAAATTAAAAAATATTATTAAATAAATAAATATGTTTATATAAGTATCATTTATCGAACTAAAGTGATATCTCCAGAATGGATTACGGTCTGTCCTGTCAGCTCACAAGTAAATTCTAACATAAAAACATAAACACCGATCGGCACTGGATTTCCCTTCATTCTTCCGTCCCATCCATGGTCATATAAATCATCTGTTTCGTACAATAATGCTCCCCATCGATTAAAAACTCGAAAGCTATTTATCGACGTGATAGAAGGGTTCGGAGATATTTGTAAATAATCGTTTTCACCATCATCATTGGGTGAAAATACATTCGGTACTGCAATCAAATCAGAAGGACAGGTAAGCAACTCATCAAAAACAATGGTATCTGTAACAGCACATCCAGTAGTTAGATCTGTAATTAGCACTTGATAGATCGTGTTGCTATCTGGTAAAATTTCTGGTTGCTGACAATCTACACAATCCACACTATCGGATGGCATCCACTGATATTCATACAATGAACTATCTGGTACCGTTAATGGAATTCGGATAGGAATGCCTGGAAGGTAAGTTAGTACCTCTGGTAAATAGGTCACAGGCTTTGGAGTAACTTCCACCATTATCGTAGCTGTATCTGGTTCACAAGTGGTGTATTGACCAACTACAGTATAATTTGTAGTCTCTAATGGTTGAACAGTTACCAGGTCTATCTCATTTCCAAATTCATCAAACCAAATGGCCTGATCTGCTACCCCTTCATACGCTAATTCAACTATTTCTCCTTCACAAATCGCAACATCTTCTGTTTCTATAGTGGTTTTTTCAATTAAAGTAACCGCTATAGAATCTACTAACGTACAGTTTCCTTCCGTTAGCGTAAGTGTATAAATCGTGTTGACGGTAGGATTAACTTCTGTTTCCAAAGTATTCGCTGAAGAAACAGATTGAATCGGTGTCCAATTGGCTGTGCCCACGCCACTTCCTATTAAAGTGGTAGTTGAACCTTCACAAATCTGTTGGTCCTCTCCTGCGTCAATGGTATTTAAAGGAATTACTTTTATTTCGATGGTATCTAATAATTCACAACCATCATCTGTCGTTACGCGCACTCGATAGATCGTTGTACTATCTGGTTTTGCTACTGGATCAGGACAATATGTACAATCCAATCCATCGGTTACTAACCAAGTAGGATCATTGCCCAAAATAGTATTTAGTTGAATGGTATCCCCTTCACAAATTGTTTGGTCTTCACCTACTATTGATTGTGGTTCGTTTGAAATAGTTACCAACACTGAATCTGTGCTAGCACAACCAAATTCGTTGGTTATGGTTACTTGATAATTCGTGGTAACAAATGGACTAGCAATAGGATTAACACAGGCATCATAACAACTGAGTCCTGCTGCATCCGTGCCCCACTGATATTCGTGCAAATCATTCCCACCGCTTACTCGTAGCTGTACAAAATCATTTAAACAAATACTGGTATCTTGGGTAAGTGCAACTATAGGTGCTGCAAAAGGACGAACCTCCACTGTTACTCCTTCCGTAGTAGTACATCCAATTGTATTAGTAACAGCTAAGTGATAGATAGTAGTATCTGCCGGATTTACCATTGGTGTTAAACAATCCAAACAACTTAGATCTGGATGATTGATCCATTGAAACTGATATCCTGTAGTATCTTCTGTAAATTCAGGAATTAGTTCAGTGAATTGACCGATACAAATAGATTCTGGTTTAGGAATTGAGAAGACAGGTGATTCTAAAACCTCTACCATTCTAGTAGTAGAGTCCTGACATCCGACAGCAGAAGTAACTGTCAATGTGATATGGTGATTACCTGGTTCATTAAAAATAAATACAGGTGCATTTATAGTTGTTTCTTCGATATTGTTAAAATTCCAATGATAACTTGTAATAGTACTACTATCTACGGTAGAAAGGTCTTGGAAATTAACGGTTAAAGGTGCGCATCCCACGGAGTCACTTACTTGAAAAGCGACTTCTGGAATAGCTCCTACACCGATATAATCTTCTTTTAATAATGAATCAATACAGATTCCATTACTAACCAATAATTGTACAGAAAAACTGCCTGGATTTAGATATTCAATACTTGGTTCTGGTTCTGTACTACTGGAAGGATTAGCACCAAAGAATTCCCATTCTAAATCAGTAATCGGATGAGTAGACCCTGTTAAGTTGGTAAATTTAGTCATCCCTTGATCGTTGCAAAATAACGTTTTATCCGCCTGAAAATCTAAATTCATTTCTGAAATAACAATAGGATTGTCTGCAACAATAGTCGTTTGACAATCTACTTGATCTATTAATATTAGTTTTGGAATAAAATTTCCACCATTTTCATAAACATAAAAAATACTATCGTGAGTGACGTTCTCCGTAGTATCTAACATACCATTTCCAAAGTCCCAGATATAAGTATAAGGAGCAGCTGAATTACCTACAAAATTTATAGTAGCCGGTGCACAGGCCGTATCGATATCAAAATAAAAATTACCTGTCGGACCATTTAGATCAATCAAATCATTCATAAATAAAGTATCCTGACAAAACTCCGTCGCAACGGCAATCAATTGAACACTGTAAGTTCCTGGCATCGTATAAATATGGGGAGGATTTAATTGATTAGAGGTTCCACTTTGATCTCCAAAATTCCATTCATAAGTAGTTGCATGAATGGAAGTATTTTCAAAGTTGACCAATAATGGTGGACAAATTCCAAAAGTAGTATCTTGGGTAAAACTAGCTACTGGATCAGCAATTACAACATAGTCTTCTAGGCATCTAGTATTTTCACAACCAATACCATCTGTAACCGTTAGACAAACATCATAAGTCCCATCCATAGCATATATATGAATAGGGTCTTCCTCGGTAGAAGACAATCCATCACCAAAATCCCAAGAAAAACTTAATTCTTTTCCACTAGAATTATTCTTGAAGTTTACCCCATGTGCACTACAACTAAGCGTATCTTCGGTAGCAAATCGGGCTATTGGTCGATATACTTCTACTAAGCTATCGAGGGTTGTTGTTTTGGTACAACCTAAATCATCCGTTGCAGTAAGCGAAATATCAAAGAACCCTTCTTGATTGTATAAATGGGTCGGGTTATTTATTTGACCAATAGCTGTACTATCGCCAAAATCCCATTCCCACTGATTGACATTTCCATATAGACTAGTTGAAAGGTCAGTAAATTGGGTATTTAAAGGAAAACACCCTTCTGGAGGATCCACCGAAAAATCAGTAGTTACTTCGTTCACCCATATGGTATCTGTAAACACGAGCGAATCTCGACAACCGTTAACGTCTGTCACCAATAATTGAATATTGGTATATGGCCCTGCCGTGTTAAATCTGATGGTTGGTTCAGCAGCCATAGGATCACTGATTACACCAGTTCCACCACCACTCCAAATCCAACTTTCTGCAAAAGCAGAGCTGTCTGAAAGGGTAATCGTTAATGGAACACAACCGGTAGTAGTTGATAGTTGAAACTCTGCCTGTGGCTCAGTAATTTGGACTAGTCTTAATAAGGTATCTGAACAACCCGTAGTAAAATTAAATGCAATTTGGCTAACAAAATAGTCACCCGTATTATTGTAAATATAAGTTGGATCACGTTGGGTACTAGTATCTGTTTCTATATCGGGAACACCAAAATCATAGATTATAGAATCCGCCCCAATACTAACATCTTCAAAATCAATAATATATAATTGAGAACAAAGTCGATTAATTTTAAAAGCTGCTTTTGGTGGAACTACTTCAATATATTCTATCAATGTCTCTTGCGCTGGACAACCATGATGCAAAGCTGTTAATCTGACATCCATTCGTCCAGTATCCTGATATTCATAAACTGGGTGTTGATCTTCTGATAAACCTCCATCACCAAAATCCCATTCCCAACTATTTGCAAAGCTGCTAGATTCATCCGTAAAGGTAACAACAGAGTTAATACAAGAAACCAATGGCTCTGCAGAAAAGCTAACCTCCGGTGGCATTCCAGCTGCAGCTCCTTGTTCTACAATTGTTGTATCTTGACAACCCATCTGATCTTTAATAATTAGTTGAATAGCATATTGTCCCGTATCTACTATGGTAAAAACTGGAACACTATCGGTAGAAGTAAAAACGATTGGTGGAGCCGAAGCATTATTAAAAACAGTCCACTCCCACTCAGTAATCGCACTAAAAGTTTTACTTGAATCACTAAGTGTGAACGTCAATGGTGTACAACCCTCTGGTTCATCTCCTGCAATAATTGCTTGTGCTGGTAAAATCTGAATGGTATCCGTAGCTGTTTGAGTACAGCCGACACTATTGGTGGCAGTTAAGGTAATAACATACACCCCAATACTATCATAAGTATGTTGAGGGCTAGCTACATCACTCGTATTTCCATCTCCAAAATCCCAATCAAAGGTAGCACCATCAACCACTGCATCGGAAAAGAAATCAGCTATATGAGGTACCGTACATCCCATCGGATTATTATTCGTAATAGATACCGGATTAACATCCAATACCGTGATGCATTGTTCGCTAACTTTTACTCCTGGACATCCGTTAACGGTCCTAGTTAGAATTACAAAAAAGCAACCGGATGTATCGTATTGATGATTTGGGTTGGCAGCAATACTACTTTGTCCATCTCCAAAATCCCAGAAAACATCTGAGGCATCATCTGGAGAAATATCAGTAAATTTTACAGAACTTCCTTCACAAATAGTGTCCTTATTTTGTGTAAAATCAGTTGGGTAACTAAGTTGGATATAATCTACTTTTGACAAGGTATCGCTGCAACCTGTTAGGTTATCGGTTCCAAACAATGTAATATCGTATAAACCCTGGTTATTATAAGTCACTCCAGGTGGATTTGCTCCATTGAAAGATTGGCCATTACCAAAATCCCATTGAAAAGTCATATCCGGATTAGGAGAACTATTGAAATAATTTACCGTATGTGGAGAATTACAAGAAAAGGTTTGATCCGCAGCAAAATCAACTATTGGATTTTCGTTTACTGTTAAGAAATTATCTTTTGTAATCGTATTTGTACAACCATTATCATCTCGAACAGTTAGACTAATAGTATAATCATCGATGATGTCGTAAGTATTTTCTATAGTTGTCAAACTACCATCATTTGTAATTACTCCAGCTTGACCACCAACGCCCCAAATCCATTCCTCAATATTGCCATCTTGTGAAATAGATAAATCAGTAAAAGTAACTTGAAAAGGTAAACATCCGTTAGGATGTGGAACACTAAAATCAGGTTCTGGAAGATTGAAAACAGTAATAAAGTCTGACTTACAATTTGTATTGGTCAAACCGCCTGCATCTGTAACTGTGAGACATACTTCATAGCTTCCTGGCGTACCAAAAATTCTACCTGGGTTTTGAGTTGTGGACGTCACTCCTCCTAAATCCCAAGAATACGCTGTGATATTTCCACTAGATGCGTCTTGAAAAGAGACTTGTAAAGACCCACATCCAGATTGTACGTTTGCAGTAAAGTCTGCGATTGGTTGAGCAACGGCAAAAGTCCCTGATAGAAGCCACATCACCACCAATATATTCTTTAGTATGTTCATGTAATAAGTTTCTCAGCATACAAATACAATCAATGTATTTTATGTGTCAGATTAGTAGAATACTGTTTGATTAGAATTACAGAGGGGAGTTTCGTGAAATCCTTCAATTTGTTGAGTTAGAAGTAAATTTCAAAGATGGTTATGTGTTAGGAAGGATAATTCAAAAATAATGCCGTCCTTTCAAGGGTAGGAAGAAAGGGAATATTAGGGTGATAAAAGGTATTAAATACATGGATAAACTAAGCGATAATTTATGGCCAAGTATCTACCTATTTTAATAAAAAAAACCAAAAGCCGGAGAACCGACCTTTGGTAATATGTTGGGTTTATAATCTGAAGGCTGTCTGGAAAATTATATTTATTCTAATTTTCTTTTATTAACGAATAAGGGTAATATCACCGGATTTAACCATTGTATTATTTAGTACAGGGCAATCTGCCTCAATCATATAAATATATACGCCATTTGGTAAAGGTTCCCCATTTGTTGTTCCATCCCAAGTTTCTCCTGCGTTAGAACCTTCATAAATTACTGCTCCCCAGCGATTAAAGATTCTAATACTGTTAATAGATGGTAAAGCTGGATTTAAGAAAACTTCAAATACATCATTTTGTCCATCATTATTTGGAGAAAAAGCACTTGGAACCTGAATTAGCTCTTCTGGACACTGATTCAGTAAGTTTAAAGTTGTGGTAAATTCATTAGAGCAACCTGTATTAATATTCGTTACCATTAATTGATATTGCATTCCGCTTTCTGGACTTGGTATAGCTAATTCCCTACAATCAATACAATCAACACCTGCGGTAGAACTCCACTCATATTCATAATTATTGCGGTCTTCGCCTTTAGGAGCTGGGTTGAGAATAACTTCTTGGCCAGGGAAAAAGACATAGTTAGTTGGCATTTCTACTTTTGGAGCTGGATCGACCTCGACTGTCAGCCATGTTGTATCTGCTGCACAAGAAGCTAAGCGGCCGATAACCATATATTCAGTTGTTTCAATTGGGTAAACTATTGGGCTGCTAGGATCCGTCAAATCCATTCGATCTGTTCTTATCCATTCGTATTCGGACGCTTCTCCTTCTACCGACAATTGGACGGTATCACCTTCACAAATCAGCATATCTTCTGCAACAATCTCTATTTTTTCTCTAACAGAGATTCTAACTGAATCAGTGAGTATGCATTCTCCGTTTTGAAGTTCTAATTGATAAACAGCCGTACTAGTTGGAAACGCTTCTGGATCTAAAATACCAGCATCATCTAAGGTAGCTGCTGGAGTCCAACTCACTGTTCCACTACCCTGTCCATTTAATGCAACTCCATCTCCTAGGCAAATTGTTTGGTCTTCACCAGCATCAATATCATCGGCACTAAAAGTATTTATTGTTACTGTATCTGTGATCGTACAACCTTGATCTGTCAGTACTTGTACTACATAATCAGTTGTTTCACTAGGAAAGGCAATCGGACTTGGACAATAAGTACAACTCAAATCATTGTTCACCAACCATTCTGGGTTTCTACCTGTTGCGATATTAAGTTGAACTGTATCACCAGCACAAACACTTCGATCTTCGCCAGCAAACTGCTGTGATTGATCTACAATATCTACCTCAACTGAACTTGAAGCCGAACAACCATGAACCGTGGTAACAGTAACGGTATACGTACTACTCGTTAAAGGTTGTGCAATTGGATTTTGGCAATTTTCATAACAAGATAATCCTGGAACATTCATATCCCAATCATAATTAAATACTTCCGTTCCACCACTCACATTTAACTGTACAATTTCATTGAGACAAATTGACGTATCCGCAGATAGATCGACCACTGGTACAGGAAAGGGTTTTACCATAACCATTACTTCGCTAGTAGATGTACATCCTTCTGGCGTACGTACTACGAATGTATAAGTGGTCGTATCCGATGGGGTAGCTACAGGGTCCATACAAGCAACACAACTCAATGATTGACTTGGACTCCAGTAATATTCTAAACCAGTTGTATCTCCAAAGACTAAACCTTCTAATATCGTAGGTTCTCCAATGCAAATCGTTCTGTCTTCTCCAGCACTAATATCTGTTACTCCAAGTAAGCTGATTGTTTCAGATTGAGTAGCGGTACAACCATCAGCGGTAGTAATAACTAAACTAACATTAAAAGTATTGGCAGTTTCATTGGTAAAAACATGTGTTGGATTGGGAATATCTGCCGTTCCACCATCTCCAAAATTCCATTCCCAAGATATAATTTCGCTATTCATAACAGCACTATTATCCGTAAAATTCACAGTTAATGGAGTACAACCCGTAGTAGCAGAAGCTGTAAAATTAATATCTGGAGCATCGCCCAATTTGATATAATCTGGTATTAATAAAGTATCTGTACATCCACCATTATCAATGACCATTCTTACGTCAAAAGAACCTGGTGTATTGTAAGTTACTATAGGTTCAAATTCATCACTAGTTGCGGGACTTCCTCCTTCAAAAATCCATTCAACTGCTTGTATAGGGGTAGCACTTGAAGAGAGGTTAATGAAATTCACTGTTTCACCGGGGGTACATAATACCGTTTCAGATGCTTCAAAATTTGGAGTACTAGAAGCCACAACGATAGGACCAACTGGTGGTAAAGTTCGGAAACATCCTGTATTATTAATAAAACTCAAAGTAGGATAATATGTTCCTGGCTCGGTATAAGTAAAAGTCACTTGATCATTTACTGCACTAATCTGAGTAGTATCCAAATTACCTAAACCAAAATCCCATATATACATATAATTAGCCGCAGAATTAGCGGTAAAAGTGATGATTGCCGGTGCACAAGAGGTATCAATATCAAACTGATATTCCCCCTCTGGTCCATCTAGAACGATGAGGTCTTGTGTCATTAAACTATCTTGACAAGCCTCCGTTCGGAAAGCCCTAAGTGTTACGTTATATACACCAGGAATCGTATAGATATGGGATGGATCATCTAAATTAGATAAACCACTATTGTCTCCATAATCCCAAGTAAAAGAACTCGAATTAGTTGACTCGTTAAAGAAGTTTACTGGTAATGGTGGACAACTAGCAAAAGTAGAATCTACCGAAAAGCCTGCAACAGGATCAGCAATATCTATTGAATTTTCTCGACAAAAAGTATTAACGCAATCAAATTTATCTGTCACGGTAAGACAAACAGTATAAATGCCCTCATTAGCATAAGTATGAGTCGGGTTTTCATCCGTAGAAGTTTCTCCATCTCCAAAATCCCAAAAATGATCTAAGGCTACGCCTTCTGAGGCATCTGTAAAGGTCATTCCTGCCCAAGTACATCCAAGTGTATCCGCAGCGAAGTTAGCAATAGGATCCGTTACTTCAATTGCACCAACCATATTTCTAGCTCTTCTACACCCCCAACTATCTGTCACGATCAATCTTACATTGTGTAACCCAGTTTCTGTAAAAGTAAAAGTAGGGTTTTCTTCGGTAGATGTTCCTAAGCCATCACCAAAAGTCCATTCCCAAGATTCAATTGTAGCAAAATCACTAGTAGCATTTTCTGTAAAATTAACTGTTAATGGTAAACAACCACCAGTTACATCCATTGTGAAATTGGAAATGGCTCGACCAATTGAGATTGTTTCGGTAAATAAAATGGTATCTTGACAGTCATTCACATCTGTAATAATCAATTGTACATCTGAATAAGTTCCAAAAGTATTATAGAGGATAATAGGTTGTTGAGCGGAAGGATCCTCGATTGTTGCTCCAGGAGCGCTCCATTCCCAAGCGACAGCGTCCTGAGAACTTTCTTCGATTAATAAAGTATATGGTCTACAACCTTCCGTTTCCAGCACAGAGAAACTAGCCGCTAGGTCTCTAACTCTAGCGAATCTTGTCGTTGTATGTGAACATTGAGTTTCAGAATTATATACGGTCATGGTAACCAAATAATCTCCCGTTGCTGGATAGATATATTCTGGGTCGCTTTCGGTAGAAACATCTGTACTAATTCCATCTACTCCAAAATCCCATTCTACAAAATCCGCATCAATAGAATTATTCTTAAATTTCTTGAGGAATGGGTCTTCACAGAAATTGATTACCTGAAACTTAGCCACTGGCGCCATTACATGCATATAATCATCTAAGGTAAGTGTGTTTACACATCCGTTATGAGTTCCCACTAAACTAATATCGTAACGTCCAGTATCTTGATAACTCATCGTAGGATTTTGTTCATCAGAATTTTCTCCATTACCAAAATCCCAAAACCATTCTTCAACATTTGGAGAAGAGGCATCCGTAAAGTTTACCTCCCACTCAATACAAGTTTCAACTGGATCAGCAGAAAAATTTATTTCTGGTGGAGATCCTACTTCAATAGATTGTAAAAAAGTAGCCGTATCTCGACACCCTAGTGTATTGGTTACAATTAAAACAACATCGTAAATACCTGTATCAATAACGCTAAAAGTCGGTTCTTCTTCTATTGATGTATAACTAGTATTTGCTGACTTTACTTCCCATTCCCAAGACGCAATATCCGTTACGGAAATCGAAGATTCTGTTAAGGCTACATCTAGTGGTGCACAACCAGAAATATCGGTATCGTCTAAGACGGCTTGTAGTTCTGTTAGATTTATGGTATTAACGGTAGCAGAATTTGTACAACCAAAAACATTGGTAACCGTCAGCGTAACTGGGAAGTCACCAAAATCCTCAAAAGAATGCGTAGGATTCTGTTCGTCAGAAGTATTCCCATCCCCAAAATCCCAACTCCAAGCTACTGCGCTGGAAGAAATAGCAGAGAAGTTTACAACATGTGGTAAAACACATCCTATATTATTATCATTTGCATACCAAACATCCGGTTGTGGATCTACTCTGATACATTCAGAAGCAAAAACAACCGAAGGGCAGCCTTGTGCTGTTCGAGAAAGTTTAACGGTATAGCAACCGGGTACTTCATAAGTATGACTAGGGTTGGCTTCTGTAGATAAATTTCCGTCTCCAAAATCCCATTCTATCTCAGTAGCAGTATCTGGAGATTCATCCGTAAAACTTACAGTAAGATCTTCACAACCACCTTCTACTGAACTAGTAAATTCGGCATAAGCCCCAACCTGAACATAGTCTGTTAAAACCAATGTATCAGCACATTGAGAAGCTGCATTAGTAGCGATTGCCGTTACCGTGTAAAACCCTGGAGTATCATAAGTGACCGCAGGAGGATTATCTCCTTGAAAAATATTCCCATTTCCAAAATCCCAAGTAAGGAGAATATTTGGATTTGGACTATTATTAATAAAATTCGTAGTATGAGGCGCATCACAACCGATCAGATTATCTCCACTAACATCTACGACGGGAGCAGGAGATACACTTATAAAATCGGTTTTTGTAATGGTATTTGTACAGCCATTGGCATCAATAACTGTTAAATTTACGCTATAATTATCTGTTATTTCGTAAGCACAAGAAGGACTCTCACCTGTGGTATTCGAAATCGTTCCACATGAACCACCTAATCCCCACATCCAATCGGTAATAGCTGCATCTGCTGGTTGAGAAGCATCTATAAAGGTCGCTACTAAAGGCACACAACCTTGCGGTTGATCAGCCGTAAAGTCTGGAACTGGTAAGGCAAAGACCGTAATAAAATCGTCTTTACAAATCTCATCGGTATTCCCACCAGTATCGGTTACCTTTAGACAGATAGAATAAACACCTGGTGTACCAAAGATTCGACTGGGATTCTGCTGAGTCGCGTTTAAATCTCCTGTCCACTCCCAAGATACAATAGATCCATTAGAAGTAGTAGAGGCATCCGTAAAGGCAGCCTGTAAAGATCCACAACTAGTCGTGTTATTGACTGTGAAATCAGCAGTAATCTGAGCATTGACTACCTGAACAAAAAATAACAATGCAAGTGCAAAAAAAATGTTTCTTAGTGGCATTGGAAATCACTTTAGGGTTCTTAAATAAAACACGCAAAACTCTCATATCTGTCAAACAGATATAATTAAATTAATATCTGTTAAACAGATTTAATTTAAATAAGCCACGGGATTATAATTAGGTAGAGGGGTAATTGTAGGTTAATATGACATGGTGTAGGGAATAGGATATTTCAATTATGACAATATTCATTCCAAAACATATCGATATTACACAATACGATTACTAATAGTTATATGTACAATGGCGTCAATTCGTTTTTACAAAAGAGATTTTGCAAAAGAGACTATAAAATCGGGTCAACAAAAACTAGAATCGTAGGAACCTACGATAGATTAGATTAACGAGACAATTCGCTTTTTGTTTGGGTTTAAGTTAACTTTTTAATAAAAAAAATAATATTTATAAAAAATCAATATTTTGAATGTTTTTTATAAAAAGATTTTAAGATTAAATAGATAATTGAACCTACGCGCAATTTAACACATTGTTCATCAATATCATAATAAATAACAAAAAAAATTCATACATAATATAAAATAAGGGAATTCACCGATAAACTAGGAGTAAAACTCAGGGTTTTCCCCTAGTACTAAGTTAATCTTTTAATTCTGGTTATTTTACCTGTATTTCCACTAGCTCTACCCTTCTTTCTCGAGCAGCAGCTGGAACATAAATCGAGTTTCGGCGATCTTGGAGCAGATCACTAACAGAAGAGGAAGCCTTGGTTTCTCCGAAAGATTTTTCTTTAATATTTAATTGTCCACCATTAAAATAGGGAACGAATACGCCATTTTGATGGCTTTGAAAGAAATTAATAATAGAAGCCGTTCTTCTTTTACCAAGGGCAAGATTATAACCGGAGAGTGCTCGGGGACTAGTAAAGCCTTGAAGAATCAGAGATACGTTCTTCCCTTGCTCTAATTGAGTGACCACCCCGTTACAAAACGCCAAAAATTCAGTATAACCCATTTTTAGGTCTTGATCAAAAAAATCATTTACCGATTGCTTTTCATCCGTTAATACCGCAGTGAGGTATTCTTGTCGACGCTGGATATAGTCATTATAAGTAGTCTCATAATTTTTATTAGTGGTCTCCAAAAAGCTGTGAGCATCTGGTCGATCATTATGAAAATATAACGGTAAAGGCAACATCGTCTTAAGCTGGTCAATGGTAGTAACAATCGGAGGAGCCGTAATAACTTTAGGAGGCGTAACTGGAACTTTTGTTGGAATGACAGGAGGTGTTTCAGGAACGGGCTTTACTGGAGGAGGTGGAGCCACCACTACAACCGGAGTTGTATCTACTAATACTGGTTCTACAGGTGGGACTGGTGGTGTAGGTGGCATTATTACCAAAGTAGTAGTATCTTTTTCTGGAACGCTTGGGTCTTTTGGTAAGGGTGGATGTATTTTTACGGCAAAAATATCATTACAACAAGCTTTATTTTTTTCTTCTAAATAAAAAGAACCTGTGCGGTTAGAAGAAATATAAGCTTGCGTGGAATCGGCATTCAACGTAAAATAAATATCATTATAACTACTATTCAAAGGATATCCTGTGTGTTGAGGTGGTTCCCAGGTACTGCCGTTATGTTTAGTTTGATAGATATCGTATCCACCCAAATTTTGATAACCTTCTGAGCTAAAAAATAAAGTTTGAGATTTTTGGTGATAAAACGGAGTGATATCGTCTTTTTCTGTGTTAATAGCCGTCAGGTTGGTTGGAACGCCAAACCCATTTTTAGTTATCTCTACTTGATAAATATCCAAGCCTCCTTTTCCTTCGGGACGATCAGAGGAAAAATAGAGGACTTCCTTTTCCGTAGTTGGGTCTAAACCCCAAGTTGGTTGAGTAGACGTATACCCTTCCATATTAACGGTTGCGGGTAATTTCTCCGCTTTCCCCCAACGCTTTCTTTTATCTTGATCTCGAAAATAAATTTGACACCGAATGTCTACTGTCCCGATATACTCACAGATCGTATAATAGATCCGTTGGCCATTGGATGTAAGACTGGTATGCGCGGTAAGTTTATCTGTTTCGTTAAATTTTCGAGTCAACGGACGGCCTTTCGCCGTTCCAGTTTGGGTTAAAACTTTAGTCATCCGACGTTGAGGGTCAGAGAGATCTTTCATCATTTTATACCGATAAGAAGAATAGTATAAAGTATCGCCTTGACGGATGGCACCAAATTCAGAATAAGGCGTATTAATTTTTTTATCTAAATGGGTTACTTCAATATTATGGGGTTGATTGACCAAAGATAAAGCCCATTTGCATGCTTGCTGGGCAGAGATCGCCTGATTTTTAAAGGCTTCGTTTGGTGTATTTTTAATAAAATCCTTAAATCCATTGATGGCTTTTTCATATTGCCCCAAACTTTGATAAGCAGTAGATAGCCAGAATTTGGTTAATGGAAACTGATCTGCTTTTTTATCATTTAAAACTAATTGATACTGTTGGATCGCCAGATCATAAGCAAAAAACTGCCGAGCTGCTTCTCCATATTGATAACGAATTTCAGTTTCTGAACCTGGAAAAGCAAGTGCCTCTTCAAAATAGTTCATAGCGGAAAAATAGTCATGCTTAGTCATCGCTTCTTCACCAGCACGAATAAACGCGGCTTTTGTTTGAGCAGAATTTACTCCTATCAAGAATAAGTTAAAGACAATAAAAAGAAATATTTTTTTCATGAAAGTGTTTTCCAATTTGGAATCTCAGGGACATAAAAGACATCCGCTTCCTAGAAGATAGGACAAGATTTAGAAGCTTTTAAAGGTTTGACTTTGGTGATACGATACTGCAATGCTAGCTCGGGACCACCTCTACCATTCGTCGCTAATTCAAACTCAGATTGATTGAAATCATAGCTAAAGCCCAAAATCCAAGCATTATAAGCCACCGCAATATTAGGAATTAAGGCATCTCTATCACCAATAAAACGATAGCTTGCTCCCAGCCGTAATCCTAATTCACGACCTCTTGTATCTGTGAGCTGATACTTAATAGCGGCTCCAGCTACTGATTCTGTGTAGGCATTTTGTTTTTGAAAATAACTATTAAATTCTAAATCAATTTTTTCATTGATGGCAAATCCTATATTTCCATAAATAGAAAAACGACGAGGAAGTACTGCTTCTCCTTGATTATAAAAACTAACATTGGGCTGCGTCAAATGAAATACACCCACCCCTAAATCTCCCCAGTATTTTTGTTCTTCATCTTGTAAATGCCAATTAAATCCAACTCCAAAATCAAGGTATTGAATACTTGTATCATCAAGATTTTCGCGCGTTGGAGCAGAACCTACAAAAAGATCTCCATTGAATTGATTACCAAAAGTGAGTTGACTAAGATCAATACGTCGTTGCCCCGCTCCGATCAGTAGTCCTGCGGTGATTAACTGTTGTTCGGTTAATTTTTGGGTATAACTGGCGGTAGCACTAATATTTGAATAGGTTAGATTTCCATCTCCAGCTATATCATGGTTAAAAACTAGTCCTCCAGAAAAGAAGCCATTAGGAAAGCTTAGGGAAGTTATTTTGCCATCTACGACCCCTGAAAAGGTTAAATAATCTACGGGAACAGACTTCCACTGCCTCCGATAATTGGCAGAAAAACGAATATCTTCTTTAAAAACCCCCGTCAAAGCAGGATTTAGCTGTAAAGGAGCATAGTAAAATTGAGAAAAATGCAAATCTTGTCCTTTCAGACCAAAAACGGTTGAAAAGGCGAGTAATAATACAATATTCTTTATGTAAAACTTTGTCTGCAATATTCTAGATTTAATCAATAGAATTCATATTCAAATTTACGATAATTTTTCTTTTCACTCGTCTGATTCTTAGGGTTATGCCCAGATTCGACTTTTTCAAATTATTATTCTTGAAAAAAGGAGCTTATCTTGCAAGAAAAAACATGCTTAAAGTTGGAATTACTGGTGGAATTGGAAGTGGAAAGACAACCGTTTGTCGGATTTTTGAAATGTTGAATATTCCAGTCTATTATGCGGATGATCGGGCAAAGTGGTTGATGCAACATGATCCTGTTTTAAAAGAAAATATTATTACACTCCTGGGACCTACTGCCTACCTGCCGGAAGGTGGTTTGAATAGAGCTCATATTGGTAAACAGGTTTTCTCTGATAAAAAATTATTAGACAAGCTAAATAAATTGGTGCATCCTGCTGTTTTCCTTGATGGTCAAAATTGGTTTGCTGAACAAAGCAGCTCATACGCGCTAAAAGAGGCAGCCTTATTTTATGAGACCGGAAGCTATCAACAAATGGATAAAATGATCGTGGTTACCGCAGACCGTGAAGAACGAATCAGGCGAGTGATGCTACGGGATGGATTGGAACGAGCAGCAGTCGAGGCTCGGATGGATAAACAATTACCGGAAGAAGAAAAAGTCGAAAAAGCAGATTATGTGATCTATAATGATGGACGGGAAATGTTGATTCCGAAAATATTGGAGATCGATGGTTTGATATGCGGATTGGTGGATTTGTAAATGTGCGGATTCGTGAATGCGCTTCTGGCGTGCTTGGACGGCACAAAGGGTAGATTTTAAACAGACTTAGGTGAACATTCTTTTATAATTCAATCAATCCTTTTTTTGTTTTTATCCAGGCATGGAGTTGAGGTTTTGGACCAAATTTTACTTCGTATGAAATGCCTAAATGTTTCCAATACTTTTTGATTAAATCTGCTTGCGGATGGGTACCAGATATTTTTTCTAGACTTCCAGCGAGTGGCAATGATTCAGAGGGATGTTTGCTTTTTCCCCAACTGATAAAGAATGGAAGTAAGCCTCCAAAGTCTTCGACATCAGGGAACGTGGCTTCCCAACTAATCGGTGTTCCATCTGTTTGTGTTCGACTGCCTGGTCGGATATCTCCTAAGGGGATATTTTGTTCTTTTGCTATTTTTGCTATAGTGGTAAGTTCGTCTGTTTGAGCAACCCAACGGGATAGACGAGGTGTCGGATCATCCAAAATATTAATCCACAGTTTATTTTTATCAATATCTTGTTTAGGGTCTGGAGCGATCACTTCAAAATAGGTACGGTTTCCCAAACTCAGCAAAGCATTATGAGTACCTAGCCCGATATGTTGCCCAGCAAATACAGGACGAACTCCGAATAGGTTTTCTACATAATCCATTCCTATGGTTAAATCTGGGGTGGTTAGGATAAGATGGTCGGGATGGGTCATGGGAGGTGGTGATTTGTTTATTTGTTTATTTGTTTATTTGTTTATTTGTTTAAAATAATGAAAAATTGGGTAAGGAATAATTAATAATGTTCTTCTTTCGTGTATATCTTTTAGCGTGTGGTTCTTTTAATTTAATTGTGAATCTTTTAAGGTAGTAATATTGCTCCCTACAAAACTGATTTACCGATTAAAGAAACGCTTATCAACATCTAGCGGCTTTTCGTTTTTTCCCTACTCGATCTTTATCAATTATTTTTTGAATATAGTCTTTTGCCAAAGGTACTTTACACGAGGTTCCGCCCATTTCTACGGAGACTTTGCCGATTTTTTCAGCGACGGTTTGTGATTTTTTTGTGAGTGCTTTAATATAACTTCCTGTGGCGATTACAAAACCATTCATAGCGTAGCGAACTCGATTAGGAGGTTGATTGTGAATTTCTTTTTCGACCTGATTCAATAGTTTTTCATAGGCCTTTATGTCTAATTTTTCGTCTGGTTGAACGGAAGCGTAGTTGGCCAGTGTTGCCCATCCTGCGGCAGCGATATGCACTTTTTTGGATTTAATCCATTTGAGGCCTAAGTCAAAACCGTGATCTGTTTCCGCAGCTACCCAAGGTACAGCAAATTCGCTTAGGTAGTACCAATAAGCTTTATCGGCCCAATCATTGAGTTGTTTTTTGGTCACTTTTTTCTCGTCGGCCATCAAGCCAGCAAGGTACATTGCATCAGAGTTTCCGGTGTCGTATAGCGCTAATGAAAGTTCGTGGTTTTTTTTTGTTTTCTTTAAAATCTTTTTTAGATCTGCTACTTTTACCCCAAAGAAAGGTTCCTTTGCACCATGCTTCATTAAAGTATTTTTGGTGCGTTCATCACCGTAGGATTCAAGTTCTTTAAGTACTTCTTGGAGGGTCATATTAGTGAATTTTTATTGTAGGATTGTTGAGTGGGTGAAGTTGAATAAACTACCCTTTCTTCGATTCCTAAAGATAGAATTTTTCTAAAATAAAATAGTATTTTTTTTGAGAATCTTAGTCTTATCCCTACTTTTTGAAGGGGCGTCGTTGGATCCATTCGGGAGATTTCGGTTGAAGATACTCCACCATTGATTGAAGGAGGCGGTTAGAAAATTTAGAGCGATGGCGTGCATAAAAATACATTTCTTCTGGCTCTGCACCAATGGAACTTTTAATTTCTAAGGCCGTACGAGCGAAGACAATTTTTTCAACATTTGCTGCTATTCCATCTCGGGTAATATCAAAAAGGATGTTTAGATAGGTTTGATAAATTCTATTTTTTTCATAATCAAATCCCAAAAAATGTGCTTCCAATTCTGTGTGGTTTTTAATCGTCGTATAATAGCCAATCAGTTCGTCTTCTACATAATAACCGGTCAATTGAAATCCTTCTGGAAAAGCTCTTTTCAATTCTAAAAAATAATCTTCGTGCAATTCTGCGGAATTAAAATCTGAGTTATTTGCTACACCGATATACAGCTCATGGATTCGCTTTTTATTCGCAATCATGGTCTCAAGATCCATCGGTTCTTTACGAATATCTGCTCCTTTTTTAAAGGCTCTTTTCATCCGAACTCGATACTTAGAAGAGATACGATCTACGTAATCTTGAAACGTTCGCCAATTTGGATCTAGTTCAAAAACCATATTAGGCTGCATCGTAAATTCTTGATAATATTTACCCAGTGATGGTCCGATTACTTTTTTATTTTTTTCAGCAATTTCTTTAATTAGAATCGCACTTACTTCTGTCCCTTGTTCGCCTAATTTTGGTAAAACAGCATTGAGTCCATTATATAATAAATCTATTTGATTAGAGATATTTAAATCAGGTTGAAAATAAAACCCATGCTCTCCGGTTAATAATAAATTGCCACAGACTAGGGTATAAAAACTGATTTTTTCCGCCACTTTATCTTTTACAAAATCTCCAATTCGTCCCAATAGTCCCGAGTCTTCTTTTTCTTCTTGAATATTCTGATTGGCACGAAATAATTGAATTTGTGCAATGGCAATTCCAACAGGCTTTTTATTTTGAAAAAACAATAAATAGGCAAACCGCATTTCCCGTGGAGGAAAATGCTCTAGTATTTTTAAATAAGTTTTTTGTAGAAAGATATTATTTTTCGGGGCAAGCTGATCCCAGAGATCAGGAACCGTCTTCATGCTTCGATACAACGCTACTTCGGTATCTTCACCCAAACTTATTAATTCACTAGTGACGGTCATTTAATATAAAAGTAGATCTGTACAACACAAAAAAATCAAAAATAAAATCTAATACTTGAACTAATCAAAAAGCTAGAAAGTTGCGAAAATTAATAAATAATAGCGTCAAGGTTTAAATTAAATTTCGACGCTTGATTCGTATATCTTATAAGAAAGTTGTTCAAAACTCCCAACTTGCCTAAAACTAATAGAGTGCTCTACTCTTCTACCTTTTCGCCAACCTGCCACTTTTTTATTTCCATAAGGGCATTTTGTTCATTTTCCCAACCTTTTAGCTTAGTTTGACCAAGGCCTTTATAATTCAAAAACCAAGTTTCAATAATACGCATACCCGCATTATATTTTATCAAAAAATCTTCAAACCCATCCACTTGAATAATTTGGAGACTAGTATCTGCCGGAATTGCGATGATTTTCGTGTCAATTTCTCCACCATCCATCAGATTAAGGACGCCAATGGGACGAATGGCCATCAAAGTCCCTGTGGGTTGAGCAGGAGCAATAACCAGTACATCTAAAGCATCTCCGTCCCCGCCACGCGCTTGATCCATCCGTGTAGAAGGAATAAATCCGTAATTTGCTGGATAGGGTAAAAAATCAATTATCCGGTCTTTTCCGTTCACTTGATCAGTCTCAAATCGCTTATTTTCAGCGTTAAACTCAATTTTTTGGTTGGTTCCAGCTGGAATCTCAATCACCGCATTGATGGCACCTGTTTTAGTTATGGCAGGAGCACGATATACATCCCCTTCTCCTGATTGGCAAGAAAAGGTCGTACAAAGGATCGTAATTAAGATAAATAGGCTAGAATTATTGCTCATAAGAAATCAAAAGTAAGTAAATTATCCTTACTTTACCCGATTTTTAACCTTCTATCAAATAGAGCATTTGTAGTAATCAAGACCTTTACCTATACAATGATTGTTTAACTTTGAGAGTTATCTAAGCGCCTTCTAAGTAAAAGATAAGACAAAAGACCTAGGTTCTTGTTTTTTCTTTAAACAATTATAGAACAAAAAGGCTTAAAAGATATTATAGATAGTTTATTAATACCGTATTATTATGAGCAAAGATTCTTATTTCGACCCCGCAGACTTGAAAAAATTTGGAAATATCACCGATTATCAAGAGGCGATGGGTAAGAAATTTTTCGATTATTATGGGGAAGTATTTAAAGATGGAGCCCTAACAGAAAGAGAAAAAGCACTAATCGCACTTGGCGTAGCTCACGCGCTTCAATGTCCATATTGTATCGATGCTTATTCTAGTACTTGTCTGGTCAAAGGAGCAGACGAAGAACAAATGATGGAAGCGGTCCATGTAGCAGCGGCAATTCGAGCAGGTACGACCCTAGTCTATAGCACACAGATGATGAAGCATGTTGATAAATTGAGTATGTAACTGACCGATCCCGAGTGAAAGGGACAATACGTTGAGGGAAGGCACCGCGTAAGCGGACGGGATGTGTGGATGTGTTTATAAATTTAGAAAATAAAAAATAAAAAATAGTTAAATAGTAAATAAAATGGGTGTTAAGCAAAAATCAAAATCGTTAAAAGCGAGAGAAGATAATTTATCAGATAGCTTTTTTCAATTGGAGGTCCTAAATGGTCGTCAATTGATGGAAGAGCAATTCCCGAGTTTTGCGGGAAAGTTAGCTGATTTGGGGCATCGTCCATTAAAGTCTACTGGTATTCAAATATTCCAACTTAATATTGGTAAGCTTTGTAATCAAACCTGTTCACACTGTCATGTTGATGCAGGGCCAGATCGAAAAGAAGAAAATATGGATCGGGCGACGCTAGAGCGATGCCTCGAAATAATTGGAGCAACTCCTTCTATTACTACCGTAGACATTACCGGTGGTGCACCGGAGATGAATCCTCATTTCCGTTGGTTTGTGGAGGAATGTACTAAGTTAGGTAAGCAGGTAATTGATCGTTGTAACTTGACCATCATTATGGCCAATAAAAAGTACCACGATATGCCAGAATTTCTGGCGAAGCATAAAGTACAAATCGTTTCTTCTCTACCTTATTTTTCAAAAAAGAGAACAGATAGTCAAAGAGGAGATGGTGTTTTTGAAGATTCTATTAAGGCATTACAAATGCTGAATGCGGTGGGTTATGGAAAAGAAGGAACGGGTTTAGACCTTCACTTGGTGTATAATCCATCAGGAGCCTTTTTACCAGATGATCAAGAAAATTTACAAGCAGAATTTAAACGCCAATTAAGCCGTAAATACGATATCGTTTTTAATAATTTATTTGCGATCACGAATTTACCTATTGCTCGATTTTTAGAATATTTGATTGAGAGTGATAATTATAAAGATTATATGCAGGCTTTGGTTGAGGCGTTTAATCCTGGAACTGTGATGGGATTGATGTGTAGAAATACAATCTCGGTAAGTTGGGATGGACACTTGTATGATTGTGATTTCAATCAAATGTTAGATTTAAAAGTAGCGGTTCCTGAATCGACTCATCTAGATACTTTTGATGCTAATAAACTTCAGGAAAGAAATATCATACTAAATCAACACTGTTACGGATGTACAGCGGGTGCTGGTTCTAGTTGTGGTGGGGAGATTATGTAGTCATTAAATCTAAATTATCAAAAAATGCCAATAGCTTTTTACGAAGTTATTGGCATTTTTTAGTTGAAGCTGGGACTGTACTACTAAGTGTGTCATTTTGCCGCCCGCGTCCCGGCAGTATCGCCGGGAAAGGCCAACCCGCAGACACACTTTAACCGAACAATTTCGTTGAAGATGACTAATGTACAATTAACTTTTGCATTAAAACGGGTTGATCTTCATTTTCAATTTTGATAAAATAAATTCCTGGTGTATTAGGTGCAGTGAATTGGAAATCACCAGTCGATCTTTCTTGATTAATTAACCGTCCGGTTAAATCAAAAATATAAATTTCTAAATTAGTAAATTCAAGATTTAAATCTTTAATGGTCAATAATTCATTACTACTGATTGGATTTGGAAAAAGGATCGGTTGATTGATTTCGATCAAATTATCATTCGAAACAATCGATTCTTTTTGAAAGAATTCTTCTCGGAAATTTTCTAAGACAAACTGGTCCATATCTATCTGATATAAAAATAGAGATTCTTCGTAACGTACTTCTTCTTCATTTACGTCTATATAGTTAAAATACTGTCGAGTAATCAATTGATCTTCGGTCGATAGATTAAAATTAAAGGTGAGAATAGAATCTGGCAAACTGCTGTAAATATTTCGCCCAACATATTCTTCTACTCTACTGTTGCTTTCCCAATCGTTGTTAATCCAAGAATCAATATCTCGAATAATTCGATTTTCTTGCAAGTCATATGTAAAAACGGATCGAGATAAATTTTCACAATTAACCGTATCTGGAAAAGTATATAAACAAAATATAACTGTATCTTGTTGTTGGTCATCGTTATAAGAAACGATCATTTTATCAGAAAAAAAGACCCCACCATTATTTCCAGTGAGACTAAGGATTTCTGTCGGTTGGTTGTTATTATTGTATTTAATTCGATCACCAAAAGTAAAAACAAAATCCCCATCTTGATTTGCGTTAAAATAAGACTGCAAAATTCGATTACCCATATCATCAAAAGTATTCTCTACTTTTTCCCGATTCACCCATTCATTGTCTATCCATATTTGAGTAATCTGATCTATTAATTGATCGTTATCATTATAATTTAGGATCTCTAACTGTTCGTTTTCCCAAAAATTATTTAAGAAGACTTCTGTAAAAATCTCTACAGGTTGATCACTTTCAAAAGTAGTCGTAATTCGTTTAGCATTTTCCCATAATCCATTAGTAAAGATCTCTACTAATTCTACTTTTTGCATGTTAAGAAAAGTAAAATTAGAACGCTCGTTCTCTCTACGAATCTGCAATAACGCACCTTCTGTATCATAGGAATATCCAGCAAAGGAAGCGATCTCTATAGGATTTCCAAAAAAATCAAGTGACCTAAAAAAAGAATAGGAGCTATCTATTCGCAAGGGAATAAATTCTTGTGCAGTAACCGCAAGATTGCACATAAGGGATAAAATAACAACTTGTAAGATTCTCATAAGCAGACCAACTAGCAATAAATTTGCTCAAAGGTTCAGTAAAAGCAATAGTCAACCGACAGCTTTTTACCGATATTTGAGAAATATCGTAAAGAAAAAAATAAGAAGTTTAGGGACGGTGGGGACTAAAAAGAAAAGTATTTTTGCAAAGATAAGAAACTTATTAGACAAGTTAGTAAGAATTCAAACAAAAACATTCTAGCCATCATAAAGACGACTAGAATGTTAGATGATGATCAAGGTCATCCATAAAGTATTTTTCAATCGAAATTAAATCGAATTTAAGGCATTATTGACGGCTTGTGGGTTGATCGCATGGTGAGATGTATCAAACGTTGCTTTTCCGTCCTTGATTAAAATAACTTGCGGTGACTGATGAATTACATTCAATTCTTGTGCAATTAAGTTAGAAATAGAACGATAGCTTAGTAAATCAAGGTAATAAAAATCCATTTTTTCTGGATCAATATCCCAGTCAGCTTCCAATCGGTGCTTCGCTCCAGCGCTGATTCCACAGGTTGTACTATGCTTAAAGATCATCGCAGGTCGGTCATATGACCCTTTGATAATTTCTTTTAACTGTTTTTCGCTATCCAAGGTTTTCCATCCTGAATGAAGGTTACCTTTTTGTGAATTTCGTAGATTATCTAAAAATCCCATGTTAATATTTTTATAAAATGTTTACTAATTTGGAGAAAGTATAAGCGTAAACGGATATACTTTGGGGGTATTTAAGACAAATAATTAATCAATATACCCAGGCTCCACTTATTTCTAACAGTATTTTTCACTCAATGTTCGGAATTTTCACTAATTTTTAGAATTTTAATAAAGCAGATTATAATTTTTGCTGGTTGGCTAGTTGACTTCTCAAAAAAATTACCAGATCCATAAAAAAAGAAGTTCTTTTGTAAAACCTTTAAGGACTCTTTTACCTAATTACTATGCAACTTAAAAAAATTCAAGAAGCCATTGCGGTTTATAAAGATTTTCTAAAAAAAGCACCGGATCAACGAGCGCTATTCGCCTGGGAATCACAGAAAGTATTTCAAGATAATTGGGATATGGAAGCGCCAGATTTTGGCAAAATGTATGATAATTGTCTACAAAATACGCATACTCGTCGATGGTGGACAGGCGATAATTTTAAACCTAAAAAGAGGATGTTAGAATTCATCCATCAGAATTCAGACTTTGTCCGTTCGATGTTTCGAGAATTATTTGATGAATCAAAAGCCATCGAAAATCGGATATCGAAATTTCAATTTGGTTGTGAAGTGATGATGCAGGATTATAAAGAAGATCATCCTACCAGTATTGAGAACAATCATTTCCATCTAGAAAATCATGTTATTTCCATGTATCTCGCCTTTCGGTATCCCACTGAATACGCCGTTTATTTTTATCCTGAATTTGCTAGTATGATGAAAAAAATCGGTAGCACCAAAATACCAGAACCTTTCGAAATGGAACGCTTTTTTAAGATTACTAAAACTTTAACGACCTTTCTACATAAAGATGAGGAACTCCTTTTACTTCACCAAAAATCAATAAACGCTACTCCACTCTATCAAGAAGCCTCTATGTTATTGGTAACGGATTTTTATCGGTTTATTGGGTTGACGGATTGGGGATTAGAGGCGTAATTGATATTGGCTGGATTTTCTTCGAGTTATATTTGTTTCGAGGTTTTTAATTAACTATAAATTTATTGAAAGTTTGCCAATATTTATCTTTATAGATATCAAACTCAATTTCAAATTTAGTCGCAAAAACTTTTTTAACCTCATAAAAAACATTTGATGACTTCCTAAAATCTTTGCAAGCGAAGTAAATCGTTCTTTTACTTTTTGCGGTCATTCTTCCGATATTTATGTATCCTTCGCTTTCGATGAGTTTTGCTGTTATTTGGTCCTCAACCTCTTCAAGTTCTTGCTGAGTTTCTTCATTCGGCATCCCTTTATTTGACTTTCCATTATAATTAATTTCGATTGAACATACCCAAGGATGAGAAGCTTGGTTATCCCATCTTAGTATTTCTGTATTTATAGCCGCAATCCCTTTATCTCCATCCTTAAAATTAAATTCGAGAATAGAGTAAGTTGCATTATTTGAATCGTAAACTACATTTTCATATTTCTCAATAAATTCTTTCTGCCTCCATTTTAAAAAATCTTTCAATTTAGAAATAGGAATTAAATCTTTCTTATCTTTTATTACTCCTGAAATATTGATTGCATCAATAGTCGTAATGAAATTTAATTCTCCAAGATAATTATCTAAAAAAATGTGAACTCCATTCCCAATATCATCTTTATTTTCTTCACTCCATTCGGTATAAGCAATTGTTAAATCAATTTCGTCTGGATAATCTTTGTTATTATTTGAGCAAAAGAATAGATTCTTTGAAGTAAATTCGTATCCTCCCATTTTTATACTAGTATCCTCTATCTTTAATTCTGGTTTTAGTGCTGTAAATACCCAGCCACTTAAATTTGGTGCGTCTTTGATTAATTCTTCAACTAAGGCAACGTTTCTTAAATCCCCATCTGGTGTTAAAATCAGTTCAGCTTCTAACTCAGTTTTCATTCCTGTCAAATAAAATATTCCTTCTCGAATTTGATCTAGCTTAGGAGCTAATTTATCTAAAAAATCTTTTTCAATGTTTTTGTGGTTGTTAACAACCTTGTGAAATACTTTCTCATTTTCAACAAACCAATCCCAAAAGTCTTTATTCGAATTTATAGGTTTTTCTTTACGACTAAATAAATTTTTAATAAATTTCATTATTTGAATTTGATATTTTCAATTCCGAATCCCCCTCACAAAACCCTCTATCGTTTCCTCAAGTCCACTATCCCCATTTTCCAACGCCCGAATAAAAGCACTACCGATAATCGCACCATCTGCATATTGACAAGCAGTTGTAAAGCTTTGATGATCTGAAATTCCAAACCCAATCATTCTTGGAAGTCTTAAACTCATGGCTTCAATTCGTTCAAAATAGGCCACTTGTTCGGGAGAAATTTCTTTGCTATTTCCTGTGATGGCAGCACTAGAAACGACATAAATAAACCCTCGGCTCAACTCATCAATTTTTCTAATTCGTGCTTCGCTCGTCTGTGGTGTGATCAAAAAAATAGGGGCTAAATCATATTTTTTAAATAAATCTTGATATTCTTTTTCATAAACTGACAACGGTAAATCTGGTAAAATCAATCCATCGACACCTACTGCCTGACAACGTTTTAAAAAAGCTTCTTCGCCAAACTGCATCACCTGATTAAAATATCCCATCAAGATTAATGGTGTATCGACTTCCGCTCTTATCTTTTCTAATTGACCAAATAAAACGGAAACACTCATCCCATTCTCTAACGCTTGCATCCCACTTTTTTGAATCGTCGGACCATCCGCCATCGGATCAGAATAAGGCATTCCCACCTCGATTACATCAACTCCACTCTTGGATAAACTACGAATAATCGTTTCCGTATCTTCCAATGCAGGAAACCCCGCCGTAAAATAGACATTGAGCAGTTGCTTATTTTTATTATTAAATGTTTTTTCTAAACGAAGCAT
>JALZUU010000497.1 GCA_023300665.1 Saprospiraceae bacterium
CTATCGGCTTTCTCCCTGCCGATTGGAGTACCATGACATAACCTAACATAACGACCATGATCAGTAATATCCAAGCAGCAACGCTGCAACAGATTACCCACCAGCAAGCCTGGAGGTATCGTATCCTTCCTTTCTACTTCTCAACCAATGAAGTACATTTATACATCGATAAGACTAGACTTCCTTCTGAATTAGGAGATGAGTTAGAAATGATCTTTGGTAAAACAATTTCTTTTGAAGGAATAGAGCAAGCAGAATTGGAGAAGGCATTGGTACAAGCTTATGGACCTGAGAAAACAGAAAAAAGAGAACAACCAATTGTCAGAACGGAAGGAAAGATTGATGGAAATTTTTTAGAAAATCTTATCCGAGAGGCGAAAGATATGAAGAGTAGTGATATCCACTTAGAGCCATATGAAGAAACTTGTCGGATTCGCTTTCGAATTGATGGGAAATTAGTCGAAAAATATCAGATTACGAAGTTGTCTTATCCTAGTTTGATAAATAAAATAAAAGTAAAGTCTAATCTCGATATTTCTGAAAAGCGATTACCACAAGATGGGAGGATCTTCTTTCAAGAAGACGATAAACAGTTTGATATTCGAGTTTCTACCTTACCAACGTTGCATGGAGAAAAGGTCGTGATGCGACTTTTAACAAGCGATGATAACTTATTGAATCTCCAGACTTTAGGCTTCTCAGATCAGCAAATAATCACTTACCGAGAGGGTATTCGGAGACCAAACGGAATGGTATTAATCAGCGGGCCTACTGGTTCGGGTAAGACCAGTACGTTATACGCTACGCTGAAAGAATTAAATAAAAGCGAACGAAATATTGTGACGATAGAAGATCCAATTGAGTATACCTTAGAGGGAATCAATCAGGTTCAATTAAAAGAGTCGATTGGATTAGATTTTGCTAGTGCCATGAAAACCTTTTTAAGACAGGATCCAGATATCATCATGTTGGGAGAGGTACGAGATCAAGCGACGGCCTCGATGGCCATCCGAGCTTCTCTGACGGGGCACTTGGTCTTTTCGACGCTACACACAAACTCTGCTTGGGGAATTGTAGCTAGATTGATTGATATGGGAATTCCGGGCTATTTACTGGCAGACACCTTGAATATGGCGGTCGCACAACGGTTGATACGGTTACTTTGTCAAAACTGTAAAGAGGAGGCAAAATTTACCAATGATTTATTGCCAAGTCATTATAAAATCTCTCCAGCAATCTCACATCATTATCAAGCTAAGGGATGTCCTGATTGTCATTTTACAGGATACCGAGGACGGCAAGCAATTTATGAGATTATACCGATAGATGAGGTCTTAAGTGAAAAGGTTAGAAAAGAAGAATTAAACATTAAAAAGGTACTTTCTGAAAAGGAAATCAAGAGCTTATCTGTTCAGGCGCTAAACCTGTTTCGGAACGGACTAAGCTCTGCGGAAGAAATTTATCCGATTCTAAGTGGTGGGGCATAGTTATTGCATAACAATAATGTACATATTTAAACAATAAATAAAACCCCTCAGGTACTTGCTTAACAATAGATTACATATTAAAATTCTTAACGTTTTTTGTCTGTTAATATTTTCTTTTGGAATATTAAATGCACAAAGTACAGTTGATAGGATTGTATTGTTAGAAGATAAGCTAGAGAAGTTCTCAAAAGTAAATCCTCAATTAGATGAATTGGTCACCATTTCTCTAAATGGCTCTATTCAAGAGATGGTCTCTTTGCTAGCAGAAAGTACTACCATCAACATTTCTATTAAGCCTGAAATAAAAGGACAGGTTTCTAATACGTTTTCAAATGCTCCAGTTAAAGAAATTTTAGTCTACCTATGTGATGCACATAGTTTAGATCTGAAATTTACAGGATCAATTATTCAAATGGTCCCGTATATAGAAAAACCCAAGGTGACCACTACCAAGCCTCTGGAAATAGATTATGATAAGGCTAAAGAATTATTTACACTAAACCTTAAAGGAGATACACTTTCTGCTGTAGCTCAAAAATTATCGCAATTTAGTGGTCAAAGTATCGTCTTAGCTCCAGAGGTACGGGATTTACCAGTGAATGGTTTTATCAATCAAGTTTCTATCGCTGAAGCAGTAGAACAGATTGCTTTAAACAATGATTTAGAGCTGGGACAAAACGAAAACTATTTTCTACTTAAAGATAAGGTACCAGAGGTTGTGGAACCCCCAAGTGGAGGTCGTCCGGGACAATCGGGTACACGAAATACTGGCAGTGGCAATAAACCTAATGATGGAAATTACTCTGACTTGACAGTGATTAAATCTGGATCGGGGAAAGTAAACGTAGTCGCGATCAATGCTCCTATTGCGGATGTGATTACTCGAGTAGCGGAAGTTTTAAAAACAGACTATTATCTTTTGCCAGAACAATTAAATTCAGGAGTAGGGGTTAATTCAAATAACCGAAATAATTCATCCAATCGAAATAATGCTGATAACGCTAACACTGGAAGTAGAAGACAACGGACTAATTTTCAGGGAAGTAGCTCCGATTTAGTTAGTTGTAATTTAAAAAGTGTAGACTTTAAAACGGTAATCGAGCATTTGTCTAAAAATTCTAGTTATTCTTTTAAAGAAGAAGCAGGTATTTTTATTATTGGAAGAAGAGGAGCAGAAGGTTTACGATCTACTCGGGTTATTCCAATAAAATATCGTTCTGCAAAAGGAGTAGTTGATTTTATTCCTTCTGAAATGCTAACGGGGGTAGAACTAGATACCTTATTGGAACTCAACAGTTTAATCCTTAGCGGCTCTGAAAAGAATATTGCAGAAGTAGATACTTTTTTACAAGAGATTGATAAGCTGGTTCCAATGATCATGATTGAATTGATTATTGTAGATGTTCAAAATAATATGAGTCGTGAATTTGGAATTGAAGCTGGATTGACACCAGGAGGAAAACAAGAAGGAGGAACGATCATTTCTTCTACCACTAATGGAACCAACTTTACATTTAGTCCCAATGCGATCAATAGGGTGTTAAGGCTATTGGCTGGTTCGAATGTGATCAACCTTGGTCAGGTGTCCAATGATTTTTTCTTAAGTTTAAAAGCCATTGAGGAAAAAGGACTTATTGAAATTAAGTCAACGCCAAAGCTGTCAACACTTAATTCGCATGATGCGAATTTGAGTATTGGTCAAAAAAGATATTATTTAGAACAACAGGTTAATTTTCCAGGAGATCTAAATCCGATTCCAGTACAATCTAATACTTTTCAAGAGGTAGAAGCCAATTTAGATATTGATATTCGACCCTTTGTTTCTGGTGATGAACAAGTTACGCTTGAAATCTTTTTTGAACAATCAGAGTTTATCGCCGAGGTGGCTCCAAACGAACCACCACCACAAGTTACACGTAGATTTGAATCCATGGTCAGAATGAAAAATGGAGAAATGATTGTATTGGGAGGACTAGAACGAGAAACTAAATCTAACACTAGAGCAGGCGTACCGTTCCTATCTCGTATTCCGGTTATTGGATGGTTGTTTGGTAAAAAACGAAAGTCTAAGTCGAAAGATAAATTACTCATTTTTGTTCGACCTACCATTATCAATTAATGTCTTTATCCGCTAAAATAGAAGTTACTCAGGTTGCTGGAATTGAAGTTGTGCTTTCTCCGGAAGGAACGTACTATTTCCATTTCTTGATTGCAGAGAAACAAAAGAACGAGATAAAAATTATAGATCGTTCAATCAAACCTTTGGAGTTTGCAGAACTTCTAATTTCGTTACCTCCAAAGATTCCGTTAGCTTTAAATATTTCTGGTAAAGGCATTATTCATAAAATTTTAGATAAGTCTAATCGCACAACTCCCGATAAAATAGTAGGGTTCTTATTTCCTAATATCGATTCAAAAGATCTTTGTTTTCAAATTAATAATGTTGCAGAAAAAATTGGTGTTGGCTTTTTAAGAAAAGATAAAGTTGAGCAGATTTTGTCTCATATGTCAGAAGTTCGAGAAAGGATCATCAGTTGTAATTTAGGAGCGTTTTCTCTTCAGTCAATTCTTTCCTTATGCGCTGAAGATATTGGATCTATCCAAACGAGTGCTTATTCTGTTAATATAAAAGGTAAGCAAATATTTAGTGTTTCAAGTTCAAATAATGAAGCGGATGCAACAACGACTTCCTTAAATATGGCAGGTGAAATGATTGATGGTTTTCATGTTCCTGCTTTTGCAGCTGCTTTTGTGGTGTTGATTAATGCAATAAATCCGATCAATAATTTTCCAGAATTTCAGGAGCGATATAAAAAGAAGCAACAAGAATTAAAATTTAAATTTGCTGGATTTGGTGTATTGGGTTTTGTATTCTTTTCGCTTCTAATCAATATGTTGATTTTCTTTCAGTTAGAAAAAAAAGTAGTTGAGCAAGAAGCGGCGCTTAGTTTTTATAATACACAATTAGAAGAATTAAATTTACTAAAATCAGACTACAAAGAAAAGAAAGGACAGATTAAAGATCATACAGTCTTAAAGCAATCTAAATCTTCTTTTTATACAGATCGACTAGCTGGTACGATTGGTAAAGGTATCAACCTAGACTTGATTGAAGTCTTTCCAGATAAGTCAACGCAGCAAGAAACTAGAGCAAATAACTATAAGTTTTCTAATCAGATAATTGCTGTGAAAGGAAGTTCTGTTAATAGCAAAATCTTAAGTAAGTGGGTATCTAATTTGGAAGGCCTGGAATGGGTAAAACAGGTGTCAGTATCGCCTTATCGAGAAGCAGGAAGAGGAGGTGTTGGTGCTTTTGAATTAACTATCTCTATCCTCGCCGAAAAATAGCATTCAGTTTTATGATTTGGTTTATTTGTTCCTTTTTACTAGATGATCTTTTCCTTGCCATTCTAGAATAATAGAATCTCTAAATACTTGTTTTAGTCGAAGTTTATCTACTTGATCGTGGACTTTTAAAGTATGAAGTTTATCTTCGATTCTTAGCTGTACCTTTGTAATACGATTGTTTTTATTGGTCGCAAAACCATTATAGGTAACTTTAGGTAGCGGCAACTTTTTTACCTTCTTTTTATTTTTAAGTTCAGGTGCCGTTCTGCGAACTGGAGTTGGAGTAGTGGAAGGAATGCTGTTTTTTACAAAGACTTTTTTGGCAGAAAAAGGATCATTATAATTTAAGTTTAAACTAAAAGAATCTTGTACTAACTTTTCTACTTTTACTAAGGAAGGATTATAATCTCCCACAGAAAAATCACTTCCATTTCCGTTTTTCATTTCTAGAAATTGCCAAGCAATCGTTCCCCAAATCAGGACGACCAAACCAATTAATACATATTGTACGTTCTTATTCTTTTTCATTTTAACGAACTATAAATTTACTTACTGGACCTAAATCCGAAA
>JALZUU010000498.1 GCA_023300665.1 Saprospiraceae bacterium
ACACAATAGGTTTGACCACCAATCAGGTCTGTTATCGTAGGATTAATACTTCCGTTTGACCATTGATAATTGAAATTTCCAGAACCACCGATTACCAATGCACTAGCTGTTCCATCTGCTTGTCCAAGCCCACTTGCCTCGTTATCTTGGTTGGCAGTTACGGCAAGATTTCCGAGAACGGTTAGATTAATTCTGACGATACTATCACATCCATTGTGAGCCGTTAAAACTTCTATAAAAGTTCCCGAATTTTGAAAACTACTATTTCCAATTTCGAAGGTTTCTCCAAAACAAATAGAAGGATTAATGGTAGTTAATATTTCAGGTAGAATGGTAATATTTCCAGTCACTACACTATCACATCCATTTTGATCTGTTAATACTTCTAGGATAGGACCACTGTTTTTATAAAAAACATTTCCTACTTGTAAGCTATCTCCAAAACACAAGGTTTCAATAACCGATTCGGTAACAAAAGGACGAACATTTAACGTCCCGTTTATGGTACTATCACATCCAGTAAAAGAGATAAGATTTTCAGAAATAGGTCCTGAATTTTTATAAAAATTATTTCCCACCAACAAGGAATCTCCAAAACAGATCGTTTCATCCAAAGTAGTAATAATAGGTTGAGGTTCGATAACCATGGCGGTGGTAATTGTTGAACCAAAAGCATCTGTAATGAAAAAATTATAGGAACCTGGAGGTAGATTTTCTACGGTGGCATTGCCACCTTCTACGTCCACCATTCCATTTCCATTCAACCCAGTTGCTGGATTAACCCAAGTAAATTCGTAAGGAATTACTCCATTAAAAATGCTAAGATTTAGTGTCCCATTGACCTCTCCAAAACAATTCAATACTTCATTTTCAATTTGTGTTTGAATATTACTTGGAAATAAAATCAACACACAATTTTCTGCGGTACAGCCAATCGCATCTGTAATGGTTACACAATAGTTTGTTCCTCCAGTAAGATTCAGTGCCGTAGCATTGGTTTCACCATTTTCCCAAAGATAAGTATAAGGTGCAATCCCTCCTGACATGGTGGCCATTGCTGCTCCGTCCGGCGTTTGAAAACCTGTTGCCTCGACTGTTTGACTGACCGTTAAGCTTAGTATCGGTAATACTTCTAAAGTGGTCAAAATGGTACTATCACAACCATCAAAAGCAGGAATTACATCTGTATAAATTCCTGTGGCATTATATAAATTTCCTGCTATTTCTATATCGGTACCAGCACAGATCACCGTGTCAATCATTACTGATTTTTGAGGTAAAATAGTCAATGTTCCTTCTATGAGGCTATCACAGCCTGCGTCAGTAATCATTGAAATAGAAATAGGTCCAGAAGTGGTTAAATAGGTGTTTCCAACTAATAAACTATCACCGAAGCAAATCGTTTGATCAATCATTTCTATAATCGGGTCATACCCTGCGTCGGCAACTGTTACAGAAAATACACCTCCTAAATCATTCGGTCCACCGTTCAGTAAAAGATAGTAGGTTTCACCAGGAGTCAAACAAGATAATTCTAGCGTTTCATCTAGATTGGCGGAGTTATAACTTGCACCAACTTCGGTAAAGTTACCATTGCAAGTTCCGTCTGCTGAAGCAAATACTGCTAACTGAATATCTACTTCATCTAAACCACCATTTGCAAGACTTTCATCGCTAATTGCCGAAATTAAAACATGTCGAGAAGCAGGTGCTTGAAAATTAAACCAGACAGAATTATTTGCAGGAAATATACTGTTTTGTGGATCGGAAACTTCACCAGTTGCACATAAATTACTAACTGTCAAACCAGTAGACACCTCTCCTCCATCTGGAACTGCTCCTAACGCCGTTGCATCGCAAATCTGATCTGGTGCTTCCGCAATACCCTCGTCGTTTACCTGCAATCCAAATAATCCGTGAAAACGGGTCGTCGGCGGTGGAATAAGGCCATCCACTAGAATATAATAAGTTCTATTAGGCGCTAGACAATTAATAACCATCAGTTCATCCAGATCCGTATTATTCCAACTAGCAGTAACCAATTCAAAATCACCATTACAATCTGTGGTGCTAGATTGATAAAGTGCCATTTGTAAATTTAAAAATTCTCCAGAGTTTAGGGGATCACTAAGCCCAAGAATAGAAGTAATAGATCCAGGATCACTGGAAGTAGTAAAAGTAAACCAAACACTAAAATCATTTCCCCAACCAGCTCCATCTGCACTGGTACTTGGCTCATCATCTCCATCTGCACAATAGTTATTGTAAACATCTTGCGTAGCATCTCCCAATTGTTGACCACTATTTAGTTCTCCTAAATCGATGGCGCCACACATATTATCATTTCCTTGGTCGGTCAAGGTTCCGTTGGTCTCAATGGTAAAATTTACAAATCCTCCAGAAGGTTCATCATCAGGTAAAGTAAGGGTGTAATCAATACTACCTGAGTAAGGTACGAGGAATCGTTCGCAGATTTCTGTCAAACAACTTTCATCTGTGTTGCAAAATAGTCCATCATTTTCGAAAGCTCTAAAGCAAACATCAACTTCATGCAAATCAGGAAGACAGGTAATTTGTTGGGAAAATTGAGTAGTTGGTAATTCGTTAAAACAAAAGGGATTACCTAGATAACTTTCCCATCCTTCAAATTCTACATTTACTGCCCATTTAGGGTCCGGTCCACTAAATACATCATTACAGGTCGTAGTGGAATTTCCACCAGTAACAGTCAATGACACGGTTGCCTGAGCAGAAAGATTATTAAATAAAGAACAAGTGATGACCAATATAGCTATTGCTAATATTCGAGACTTGATAAGTTGGTTAAAGATGATAATCATCAGGGAATCTTTGTATACTTGGTTCTATAAGTAAGTTTTTTAAACTTTTTTTCTATTTGCTGAGTAGTCCAAAACCATACTACTGGACATTTCTTCCATTTGCTGCCTCCCAGCCTCCTGAAGGAGTAGCCACAAGCCCGCAAATGTCCAGTAGTATGGTCCAAAACCACTAAGAAAAGCCTAGTTATGAAGTATCAGCAAGTTACAAAGTTTAAAATCAAAAAATGCCCTAAATTTTACTTAAAATTGGTTAAGGTCTAGTTAAGTTATAATGGAAGCTGTTTAAAAATGAAACACAATGGTTACGGACAAGTCATTGATAACGTGGATCTTCTGCTATTTTGCCATCCCGTCCCTTCGGGTTCACTAATTAGCATTAGCTCATATAGCTAC
>JALZUU010000499.1 GCA_023300665.1 Saprospiraceae bacterium
TTTGAATTTGAATTTGCCCTTGATTTTAAATTCCCCTACTCTCTCAATCCCCAAACCCATTCTCCTTCCGAGCTAAAGTAGCCGACTTTGTCGCCCTGTTCGATTCGGAATAGGCCTTTGCCGGCGTAGCTGATGTATTCGTATTCCGGTTGGATGATGATCTCTCCGTTGAGGTTGGTAAGCCCGGAAAAACGTTTGATACGGATGACGGCGTAGCCATCTTTAAAAGCTTCGATTTTATCGTATTTGGGCGGAATGACTTCGATGCCCCGTTGGTTGATGATGCCCCATTTATCATTTTTTTGGACGACTGCAACGCCATAGCGAAATTCTCCGGCATGCTGATAATATGCATCAGAACGGCGAGCGCCTTCTGAAATATAATAAAAACGATAGTGCTGATCGCGAACCAATCCGTGCCCATTACTAAAATCCAACAATCTATTTACATTTGGATCTACAATATACTGTCCCATGGTATCGATGATCCCTCCTTGTCGATAACCATGATAAACGACGGCGCGATCTTCTTCAAAATCTAGACACTTAGAGTATTCTAATTTGATGACCTCTTCTCCTTTTTTATTGATATAACCACATTTTCCTGCTCGCTGAACCATTGCTCTACCATCGCAAAAAATGGATACTTTGGAGTAAATAGGATCGATGACCATTTTTCCTTGGGTGTTAATAAATCCATATTGGTCTTTAAATCTTATGGGTGCCAATCCTTCGTTAAATCGGCCAATTCTTTTATACTTTTTATTGGTCAGCATATTTCCCGTTCGGTTGATCAAACCATATTTAAAATTTGAACCTCCCATACGGACAACCGCGGTGCCATGTTCGTTAAAATTAGTGATCTTAGAATATTTTGGTTTTAGAAAATATTTACCCACTTTATTAATCAATCCCCATTCTCCTTCCACTATAACCCGAGCAACATTATTTTCAAAATCATAGGCTTTGTTAAAGCTCACCGGAATAGCTAGGTTTCCTTTTTCATCAATATATCCCACTCCTTTAATTGTCGAAACCCAAGCCAATCCATCAGAAAAATTTCCGACATTTCGATATTTAAAATCAATTACCACATTTCCTTGTGAATCAATAAAACCCCATTTTCTACCGAATTTTACAGAAGCCAATTGATTAGAAAAATCATTTACTTTTGTATATCGACAAGGAATAATCTCTTGACCAGAAGGATCTACAAAACCCCATTTTCCATTTCGTTTTACAGCTAATCGACCTTCTTTAAATAAACCGATTTCATCATATTTTAAATCTACTACCACCTCACCCAACGTATCAATTACCCCATATCGCTCTTTATTGTTAGAGATTCTAATGATATTATTATCCGTATTTTTTAAAAAATCTACTCGATCGAATTTACAAGGAATCAGCATTTTGCCAGAAGCATTCACCATTCCCCATTTTTCTTCTTCTTTTACGATTCCAACTTCATTAACAAAATTTTCAGCGACCGAAAATTGAGGTTGCACCACTACATTTCCAAGACTATCTAGATATCCAAACTCACAACCCTCACAAACCAAACTTGCCGCTGTTTCAAATTCTTGATCATATAAGGTATAGTCTACCATATAATTATTGGACATCAATGCATCCAAATAATCATTTAGATTTTCAAGGTGGTCTCGTCCTGCTTTTAGTTTTCCTGACAGACGTCCTTTAATACTCATTCGTGCTACTCCATCATGGAAATCACCAATATATGCATAGTCTTTTTTCACAAACAACCCAATCGGATTATTACTGATCAACCCATGTCGTCCGCTAGAAAAAACACAACGAGCCACTCGACTCCCTTGATTAAAGTCTGAAAGTCGAACATCGAGTAAATCCACTTCAGTCACCAATAGTCCAACCTCATTATTAACCACTCCATAAACCATATCAAACCGATAATGTGTTTTTTCAAAATTATAATGGTTGTAATGTTCTATTCCAACAACGGTCATTTTATGTCTATGCTCTATACGAATGGTGTGAAAGGAAGGCTTGATTTGCACACTACCATCGGTTAGTTTTCGCAATCCCCATTTATCATCTGCAGAGGAATAAAACCATTCAAAATTTTCAAGAGAAAAATCAGGATCTTGGGTAAGAGAAGGCATGGTAATTCGTGAAGGACGTTGACCTCCGATGGTAATGGTAAAATGTTTTTCAAATTCATTACTGGTCGCTTCATTTCCATTTTCATCAAAATCATACAGCTTTAATTTTTCTCCATTAAACGCTCTAGCTTGCGTTCCATTCCATTCAATTCGGTCGTACTCCGTTGGGATAACCAAGTTGCCAGCTAGATCAATGGCACCAAGTTTACCATTATCGCGAACCAAAGCGGTGGAAGGATTTGGACGACCAATCCAAGAAAAATCTGCAGCCAAAACAATCTCTTGTGCTTCCGAGATGATACCCCAGCCATTTCCTCGACGAAATCGATAAGTCTCTTCACCAAATGGTTGAATTTCGTTATAGGCAGGAGGTAAGATTTCATCCCCTGAAGCATTTAATAATCCCAGTAAACGGTCTTTTTTACAAAGTAATCTTGTTCTAGAGAAAGGATAAAAATCGTCGTATTCTGCTCCGGTGATCAAAGATTCCGTCGCAACACTATATGCATAAGTGTTTCCATCTTTTTTTAGTCGATAGAAATGATCTGAAATTTTATTGTATTGTTGATAATCCACTGGAATCAGCCAATTTCCCAATTCGTTAACGGCGCCCCAACTATGATTTTGACGACAGAAAAATAGACTATCTCCTACTGCTTGAATCTGATCATATTCAGGAGAAAGAACGACCGTTCCTTGATCGGTTAGTAACCCAAGTTTTTCTCCTTTTTTAGATTGAAAATAACCATTCGACAAATAAGAAAGATCTTCATAAGCAGGTGCAATGACTGGTTCGCCAGTAATAGTCCGAACTCCCCATTTTCCGTTCTCACGATAGCCCAAATATTTTTTAGCCCAAACTTGGACACGCTCATAACCTTTTTCTAAGATCACGGATTCTTCTAAATTAATAACCATCCAATCTGCTTCTACCATCACCGCAAAAAGGGTCGAATCTAACACCTTTATATCTTCATAACCCGGTCGAATGATCTGACGACCAAATTCATTGATGACGCCAACTTTCTTTCCTTGTTGCATTACCGCATATCCAAACTTTTTAAACTCTCCCATCGCATCATAAGACGGCGTAACAATAATCTTCCCACTAGCATCCATCAATCCCCAAAGGTTATTGACCTTGACAGGAAAAGCCCGTTGCGCCGACAATTGGGCAACAGCAAGTAGAAGTAAACAAGAAATAATGGTCGGTCTAAACGTCATCGTTAGGCTTCTCTTTTAGAATTCCAGTGATTGGGAGTTAAAATTCTGACGCGTTACGTTCTCATAATGAAACGAACGATCAAAAGATACATTGTAAAGGCATCTTAATTTTTAATTATACATTAAAATTAACACTTATAATAAGACAAGAGGCGATTGATCTGTTTTTCGTGTCTTTTTGTGTGCAATTGATAAAATTTGAGTAATCCATTTGCATCAGAACGACCAAAGATCGGATGCTTGTATATTTCTCCTTTTAATTGTGCCTCGCTAAGGTTGAGTAAAAAGCTTCGAAGTTCTACTCTTTGTTGTTTCCATTGTTTGGTAAGATCCCAAAAGGAGGATTTGAGGGGTAATGCTTCACCACTGATCGCATCAGGTGCTTTTATCTTCATCGGAAAATTATAAGCAAGCCCATACATGCTTGTCATAATTTTACCTTTCACAGAGTTTTTCTTTGGAACATTACCATCACTTAGCTTCTTCTTCATATACTCCATGGTATAAAATTCAGCCAGTTGAAGATGCTTCATTACCTGCATTATGGACCATTCGGTATCGCTAGGCTTACGATTCAAATCTTCCTCTGAATGTCGACTTAGGCGTTTAACGAGTGCATGAAGCTGATCATCTACCTGATCAAGTTGTTTTTGGACTTTTAATTTCATTGAATTTCTGTGCTTTACCACTAAATTTCTCATTTTTCAATAATAAAAGAATGAGATACACGAAGGTAGGCAAAATAATGAAATCCTAGCGGTTTTTAGTGGTTCACATCATAATTTTCTGGAGAGATTTTATATATTTTAGGATCGTGGTGCTTAAATGTCCAATAATTATAATCTCTGATCATTCTTCGTAGATTTTGCATTTTAAAACTTTTAGACCCTATTTTATCGCGTAAGGCAGTATAATCCCAAAAAATCTTCATCACTATTTTCTTAAAATTATCTTCGGTTAT
>JALZUU010000500.1 GCA_023300665.1 Saprospiraceae bacterium
ACCAACGGTAAGTGCAGGTACTAATTATACTATTCCAATATCAACTCCTTTTGAATTGACCGCAGTCGGTAGTGATCCAGATGGTGATCCGATCAGTTACTGCTGGGAACAAATGGACAGTGAAGCGGCACAAACGATGCCTCCAGTACCATCAAATACCCAAGGTCCTACTTTTAGAAGTCTTTTTCCTACCATTGATCCAGTACGAACATTTCCAAACTTGCCTTCTTTACTAAATGGAGTGAACGATATATGGGAAGTACTTCCTGGCGTTTCAAGAACGATGGATTTTACTGTTAGTGTTCGAGATAATAATAGTGGTTATGGTTGTGTCGCAAAAGATGATATGGTCGTAACTACCTCCGCTAATGCAGGTCCGTTTGTGATTACGAGTCCTACGACCAGCCAAACTTGGGTTTCAGGTGATTCAGAAGTCCTTACTTGGGATGTTGCCAATACTGATTCAGCCCCAGTATCTTGCTCAGAAGTAGACATTATGATTTCGCTTGATGGTGGTGCCAGTTTTAGCAATATAGCGACCAACCAACCAAATAATGGAAGTTATAACCTTACAGTGCCAAGTGTTGAAAGTCCAAATATTCGTTTCAAAATTATTTGTTCCAATAATATCTTTTTTAGTATCACTCCAGAGCCAATCAATATCGGTTTTGTAGAAACATGTACCGTTTTCAATAGTACAGATATTCCAATAACCATTTCTAATTCTGGTACCCCTTTAATTACCTCTGAATTAGTAGTTAGTCTTGGTAGTAATATTTCTATTGTTAACGTGATCAATTTATCTGGCCAACATAGTTGGGTATCAGATTTAGACTTTACCCTCATTCATCCAAGTGGAGTAGAAATTGATTTATTAAATGATCAATGTGGAAATAATCAGGACTTTAATTTAGAAATTTCTGATGATGGTGGTGCAGTAGCTTGTCCACTTAGTGATCAACAAACCATTGCTCCAGTGGATGCATTGAGCAGTCTAAATGGATTACCTGCTGATGGTACTTGGGTTTTACAAATTCAAGATGATACTAATCAAGATGGTGGAGTACTGAATAGTTGGGGGTTAGAAATTTGTTCGATCGTTTCGCTTTCTTCGCTTCCAGTTGAGCTTATTGATTTTACGGCCAATGCGGCAGAAAAACACATAGATTTGTTTTGGGAAACAGCGAACGAAATTGACAATGCAGGTTTTGAGATACATCGTAGCACTGAACCAAATCGTGGTTTCCAATCTATTGGTTGGGTAAATGGTTTTGGAACCAATAATGGAAATAAATATGGTTTCAAAGATCTATCAATTATTCCAGGACAAACCTATTATTACCAACTAAAACAGATTGATTATGATGAAGCATTTGAATTATCAAAAATTGTTTCTGCAAAAATAGAGGCAGATGATCTAGTTATTGATATTCGTCCAAATCCAGTCAGTAGTAATTTGACACTTAGCTTAACATTTGAAGGAAATCATACCGCAACAATTTCAATTCTAGACTTGCTTGGTAGAAAGGTATTGGAGACTACCCCATCCTTTCATGATTTTCAAGAAGAAAACTTTGAACTAAACCATCTTTCGAAAGGAGTCTATTTTTTGAATATTGAATTAGAAACGGGACAACAAGTAATCCGGAAATTTATTAAAGAATAGGTTTTTGCTTTTAAATTTCTATTAAAGTTCAAAAAGAAAAAGCTGCTTAGTTTAATAACTAAGCAGCTTTTATTTTTCTAATATTATAGAAAAAAGATTATCGCATAATTAAGAAAGAGGACTCAATGTTAGCCGTTTCTTTAATCCAGAATTGCACTCCATAAACACCCGCTTGAAAATCGCTAATATCTACCTCAATTGGAGAAGATGGTAATGCTTCATAAATATCTAAAAGGAATATCTGCCCCAATGTATTATAAATCATTATTTCACAACGAAGGCCTGCATATTCAGTCGTATTAAAGGTTACTATATTGGTAGCTGGACTTGGATAAATTAAAGCTTCAGGAAAAAGATTTAGGTAATCTATTATTGCAGTTTCTGAATCTACAGAATCATCATTCTGATCAAATTGACGTACAAAATAATAGTTTAAACCAAATTTTGGAGTTACATGCTTATAGTTGTAAGAGAAAACTCCGGTAGTATTTTCAATACTTGTTATTTCATCCAATTGCTCAAAATTAATTCCATCTGAACTATACCAGATTTCAAAAAAAGCATTGGTTGATTCCGTATTGGTAACCCAGTCTATTTCTACTACCTCATTAACTCGATTAAGGGTAATATCAAGGATTGGTTCTGGATCAACAACCGGTGGTGTATTGTCCTCAAAATCCCAAGTAATACTATTAGCAATGTTGCCATTTCCAGATAAATCGGTTACGACATTTTCAGGAATAGAAAAAGTAACCGTACCGAAATCTATGGCATCAATTTCTGCATAATAAATTGATCCATTTTCCATAAAAGAAGTTAATACTCCATTTTCAAGGATTAAATCAGTCATTAAAAGCTCATTAACTTCTTCGCTAAATTGAATTGTCACCCCATAAACTCCCTCCACACCAGTAGGCACATCTGCCAAAATGATGATCGGTCGAATCGTATCAGGCGCTAAGGGCATTATGTAATTTACAACCAGTTCATTAGAAACATCATTCGGATTGTCGAATAAATCTACGATCGTTTCAGCATCCAATGAAATTCGTATTTCTCCTTCTAAAATAGGCGTCGCTAAAACTGTAAAGACATTGCCATTACCACCAAGATCACTAAGATTCGCATTGGTTACTGAAAAATCAGATAATTCTAACCCAGTAATTTCTTCTGTAAATCTAACTTCCACAAAAAATGGTTCGGAGACCTGCGTACTCGCAGTAGTTAACTCAACCTCTGGAGCGGTAGTATCAAGAGGGCCAAAATTGACCTGAAGAAAATTGGATACTAAGTTTGGATTTCCAGCCGTGTCAATTACTGCCTCGGAAGGTAAAAATATGGAAACAGCCCCGATTGCACCAGGGTTTACATTTAAAATATAACTCATTTCACTTCCAGTCAGATCTACCCCAGCTCCATTACTAATATTAAAATCGCTAATCTCTAGACCTGTAACAGGTTCATTAAATTCCACATTAACTGGAAAAATATCACTAACAGAAGTTTGAGGGGTGGAAAGTTCAACTTCTGGTTCTTCTTCATCTGTGAAATTCACTGTCAAAGTTCCAGAAGGAGTATTCTCATTACCAGCTTCATCAACCACCACTCCAGCAGGGACTTTAAACCGAACTATTCCCACCGCAAGTGGGTCAATTAAAACAAAATAATTCATTTCTGAACCAGTGACTTCAATCACTTCTCCATTTTCAACAGAAAAATCATCCATAGTCAAGCCATAAACGTTTTCTGAAAAACCAACTCCAACCGTAAAAGGACCACCAACATTTAAGCTGCCAGCATTTAAGGTAGGTGATGGAGGAATAGAATCTGTGAATAAAAGAGTTGGATTATCAGCTGATAGGGAGGAAGACCCCAAAAGTGTAAAAATGATAAAACTTAGATAGAATGAAAGGGAATATTGGATCATAAGGACCATAATTTGTGAAAAAATGGTAAATTTCTGATCAAAATTGAATCTAATTCGTTGTATTGGTGAAGTATACTGTAATTTAGAGAACATTGTTACTTAAACATTAAAATATTTTTAATATGTCTTATAATGAACTAACTCCTGAAGAGAAACGCGTCATCATAAATAAAGGAACGGAACGTCCCTTTACTGGCGAATATACGGATAATAAATTAAAAGGAACTTATATATGTAGGCAATGTGATACGCCTTTATATAAATCCGAAGATAAATTTAACTCTAATTGTGGATGGCCTAGTTTTGATGATGAAATAGCTGGTGCTGTAAAAAGAGTTAGAGATGCAGATGGTCGAAGAGTGGAAATTGTTTGCAATAATTGTGAAGGTCATCTAGGTCATGTATTTGAAGGTGAGCGGTTTACAGATAAAAATACAAGGCATTGCGTTAACTCTATTTCTATGAGTTTTATACCTGAAGCCTAGTTAGAGACACCTGAAATTAATTGAAAGGATAGCCGTTTTTTGATATTGGAACCTTAGAAACCTATATTTTGACTTCTAAGAGGGATTTAACATGTTGAGAGATAACTTAACAGAAAATTAACCATGACACCACTTGTGGCTGGCACTAGATTTGTCTTATATTACGTTAGAAATTTGGAATAAAATTCTTTCGATTTTCCCCATTAAATTGCTTAAAATATGAAATTTACAACGGCATTCTTTTTAGTTCTTAGCTTGATATTGGGTTCATACTATGTTTCTCAAAAATTTCAGAATACCAATTTAGCTGAAAATATAGATCAGCATACTTGTAATCATGATCATTTTTATGGTAATGAATATCAAACTAAAGATCAGTTATTAGAAATTATTGAGGAAGATCAAGCAAATGGTGATATTATCATATTTGCAAAAAATATTGGTTATTGTCCATTAACCGTAGATATTCAATTTCCTGATTTGACAAATATGGATACGGATGTCTCGTTACCTTATACTGCAGTTGTTCCGACAAGATCTGAAAAATATAAGCTTCTGACTATTTCTCCGTCAAAAACACTAAGAAGTGGTAGTATGTCTTATCGCTATAGCTTCAACTATAGTGTTGGAGATGTTTTAAATGCAAAGCATGATGATACTTACGAATATCATCTTCCTTTTCCTTCTAGCGAATCATATATCGTTGGACAAGGATACAATGGTCGTTTTTCACATCAAAATATGAATTGTATTGATTTCAATATGGATGTTGGCTCTAAGGTTTGCGCGGCTCGAGAAGGAACGGTTATTCGTGTAAAGGAAGATTCTGATA
>JALZUU010000501.1 GCA_023300665.1 Saprospiraceae bacterium
CCCCAAGGATCAGTAATCTCTCCAACGCTATCTAATATGGTATTAGATGGTCTGTCGGAAAGGTTAGACGAAGCATTAGGTATACGAAGAAAGGGTAATTACTATAAGAACCCTTACAAAGTACACTTGATAAGATATGCAGATGATTTTATAATAACCGCATCAGATAAATCAATACTATCTACGAAAGTAAAACCGATAATAGAGGTTTTTCTCCAAGAGAGAGGATTAGAATTATCAGAAAGCAAAACAAAGATCACTCATATTAATGATGGATTTGATTTTCTAGGAAAAGATCTACGGAAGTATCATGGAAAATTAATCATCAAGCCAAGTAAAACCAATGTTAAGGAATTTCTTAGGAAAATCCAAGAGACGATCCGAAGACACCGCAGTTCAAAAACCAGTACCTTAATCAGAAAGCTTACTCCTCAGATTAGAGGATGGTGTATGTACCATCGAATGGATTGTTCAAAACAAACGTTTGCTTACGTAGATCATCGGATATGGCAAATGTTATGGAAATGGGCCTCACGTCGCCACCCTATGAAAAGTAAAAGTTGGTTAAAACAACGATACTTTAAACGAATCAAAGGGATAGACTGGACCTTATTTGCATATGATGAAAACAAAAACCTGCTAACTCTTATGAGGGCAAGTCAAGTTCGCATCCAACGCCATATAATAATCCGTGGAGCAGCCAATCCTTATGATGCAAATGATGAGTTATATTTTGAAAACAGAGCCGATCAATTAATGAGAAATAACTTAGCAGGAAGAACCTTGTTACTATATCTCTATAATCGACAAAAAGGTTTTTGCCCAAAATGTCATCAAAAGCTTACCAAACAAACAGGTTCTCATATACATCACAAGATTCCAAAATATTTAGGTGGGAAATCTAATGCGGAGAATCTAGTGTTACTACATCCTGTTTGTCATATGCAGTTGCATCATGGAAGTAAGGAAGTTACCACTGCTGCGCTGACCAAAAGCGTTTAAAGTGCTTGAGCGGTATGCGGTGAAAGTCGCACGTACCGTTCTTAGGGGAGAAGGGAGGAGCAATCCTCCTGACTTACCCGATCCGTGTAGATACAGCTTTACAAGCAAGAAAAAGCTAGCTCAATTCGGGTCTTGCTACTTCTAAAGAACTGCTTGTGCTTTTTGTATCTACAGCAGGAGCTGTAAACGAACGGCTCGGCTTTTGGCCGGTTGTGTTGAGGAGCGGAAAGTTTGTCTAAGATTTCGTATCTATACGAAGACGTATAAACGAGCGATAAAACTTTTTTGTTAGGATTAAAAGTTAAAAGAGCTTGGAGGTGTCATAGCGAGAACTTAGTAGAGATGCCTATTTATGGTAAAAGATATACACGTTAAAGTGTCTCTGCGTCTCCGCGATCTCTGCGAGAAATAAATACTCAATCTTCATTCCCTTTATTTCTCAAAACAAAAGTAACCTGTCGAAAAAACACCAACACCCGTTTCTCCTTTTCCGCCACAATCTCCAAGTCTAAGTCTTTAAAAATAACTTTCCATTCTTTTAGTGAACGGTTTTGATAAGTCATTTCAGAATGACCAAAATTCACCAGCGTATCCATCGCAAAAGTGGCATATTTCTGAACTATATTTTTATAAACATCCTCAATAATCACTACCTGTTTGGCCACTCTGGCAGACTCTCGTAAAACCGCTACAGGATCGGTGGTATGATGTAAAACGGTGAGCAATAAGGCCGCATCAAAATGACGATCAGAGTAGGGTAGATGTTCCCCATCATAAACGGTTACCTCTACTTCCGGTAGAATAGAAAGGTTGGCTACATCTACCGCCGTAGCCTTAATCTTAGCCTTTTGTAGTTCAAAAGCGACCAGACCATTTCCAGCTCCAATATCGACGGCAGTGCTTCCTTGGGGAAGCCATGGCAAAAAACGACCAACCTTTTCTTTTACCCAAAACCGACTTAAGGTCTCAATATATTGTCGACGCAGCCAGGTATTGTTTTTTATTATGTTTAAAATCATAAGCTATAATCAATAGAGACGCAAAGTAAAAGAAATTTTCTTTGACGGACGTCCTAACCTTGACTAATTCTCCATAAACATAAAGTCTATTAGGAAATGGTATGATATTTTTTAGAAAAACAACAAATAATAATTGAATTGATGGGCGTTTTTTGATTGATTGGCTAGTTAGCTTTCTAATAACAGATTTTACGTATTAGGGAAGCTAACTAGCCAATCAGCCAACAGGCTAGCTAGCAGAATCTTATTTCCTAGTTCGCCACTTCTTTTATAATCTTTACCACTTCACAAAACGCACTGGCAATCTAATTTCATCTTGCGTAATCACACCAATGTAAACACCGGATGATAAATCCTCTATAGATATATTTTGAGTACTGAAAGGCATATCAGGATTTAAGGTCCAATGTTTTACTTCCTGTCCAGTCATATTGATGATAGAAAAACCAACGGCTTGATTAGGATTAAAATCTGGTAAAAATAGATCCATTGAAAGCTGATTATGTACTGGATTTGGATAGATAATCAGTCCCGGATGTTGACCAGGAACTTTAATAGAAATGGTTGGACTAAATTCAAAATTTTCATCTAAATCTACTTGTTTTAAACGATAAAAATAACGAACGCCTTCGGTAATTTGGTCGTCCTTAAATTCGTAATTCGCACCCGTGGTAGCGGTTGCATCTACCCACCCAATAGTTTGGAATTCCCGATCTTTATTTTCTTGTAATCGTTGAATCTCAAATCCAGCATTATTGATTTCACTGGCGGTAGTCCATTGTAGATGATTGATTTTATTGCGGTGATCGCCATTGAAATTTACCAAATCTACTGGAAGCGCCCCTGTTCTTAAATCAAAAGTAAAAATAGTAGAGGTCTCTTGGCCACAAGAATTAAC
>JALZUU010000502.1 GCA_023300665.1 Saprospiraceae bacterium
AAACTTTGGGAAATGGGATATACTGGATATGGACGTTTGGCAATGACGGCAGATACCGGAATTGATCCAGGTCATCCAGCAATTATTCAAAACTGGCGTGGTAATTTTTCTTCTCCTGAGTTAGGATGGTTTGATGTAAATAATTCTAATAATTCAAATGCTTCTAACTGTGGAGATCATGGTATTCATACCTTAGGTACCATGGTTGGATTAGATAGAATAAAAGATGATACCATCGGCGTCGCTTTTAATGCACAATGGGTAGGTAGTAATGTGCTTTGTGGTAATGGTACAAGTGGAAATATTTCTGCATTTCAATGGGCGATAGATCCAGATGGAGATCCTACTACCATTGCAGATATGCCAGATGCCATCAACAATAGCTGGTTTGATCCAGGAGGGGGAGGAGAATGTAATGGTCCTTATGTCAATATTTTAAATTCATTGGAAGCAGTAGGAATTGCAGTAGTTTTTTCTGCTGGAAATAGTGGTCCAGATGTTAGCACGATCACTCCTCCAAAAAATATAAATACCAATTTAGTTAATGTTTTTTCGGTAGCAGCAGTAAACGGAAATAACGCCAATTTTACGGTGGCAGGATTCTCTAGTCGCGGACCTTCGATTTGTGGAGGAGAAGGCTCTTTGGAAATAAAACCGGAAGTATCTGCTCCTGGTCAGAATGTTCGATCTTGTGAACTGGGTGAGGCTTATGGACTCAAATCCGGTACTTCTATGGCTGCTCCTCACGTAGCAGGTGCGATAGTCCTACTAAAGGAAGCATTTCCAACCTTAACTGGAACAGAAATAAAATTAGCCCTCTATTTTAGTTGCCGAGATCTTGGTATGGCTGGTGAAGATAATACCTATGGAATGGGGATGATTGATGTCTTAGCAGCTTTTAATTATTTAGTGGCTGAAGGAAATGTACCCGTAGAACCTGGTGTGGAAAATGACATCATGTTTATTGATGTGGTTGCGGAAGAACGAAATTGTAATGGCTTATTGGCCTTCGATATTATTTTTGAAAATGCTGGAACCAATATGCTTACCTCTGCTGATATTATCTATGATTTAGTTGATTTATCAGGTACGTCAATTTTAGGAGTAAATTTTCCTTGGACAGGAGAACTAGGGCCAGGTGAAAGAGCGACACTTCCAGTTGAAATTACCGATGCTCCTGATGGAGTTTATAAGTTAAACGCCAGTGTAGCCAATCCAAATGGTCAACCAGATAGTCGGGATTATATCACCAGTGGTAGTCGCTCAATATTGGTATCTAGTCAACCTCCATTGACTGCGAGCTTTGCCTCTGATATAGCTCCTTGTGTTAGTAGTTCTGTAGAATTTATCGTTGATGCTCCTGGTGCTTCTGAGATAAGATGGTATTTTAGTGAGACTTCCTCCTCTCCAGCATTTACTGGAGATCGGATTATATTACCACCAGTAGCGACTCCTTTTACTTTTTATATTGAGGCAACATTAGAAGAAAGCCTTGGTGAGATAACACCTTCAAGTGAAAGCATAACACCTGTTGGTAATGTTAATGGTGAAGGTTTGGTTTTTGATGCTCATCAAGATATTATTCTAAATTCGGTAAAAGTATATGCAGAAGATAGTTCACCAAGATTATTGACGATTCGAAGGGTAGACAACTCATTGGTGCAGCAGATTGTCCTAAACGGTCTTGAAATTGGAGAAAATCTAATAGAAATAAATGAAGCGATTCCAGCAGGTGTGGATTATAGATTATTGATCTCTGGAAATGAAATGACCAAGCAACCCAACGCAAATTATCCATATTCAGTGGGTAGTGCCATCACGATTAAATCTTCTACTGATCTCGTTAATCCTACGAGTGACTATTTATATTTTTATGATATTGAAGTAGAATTCAATCAAGTATGTGGACGTGTACCAGTTACGGCAGAATATCAAAGTACGACTGAAATTCCAGACGCTAATTTCAGTCCTTCTCAAAACCCAGTAAATTTCTCTAATGGAGGATTAGTAAGCTTTGAGAATTTATCTATCAATAGCGTGGATTATTTTTGGGACTTTGGGGATGGAAATACCAGCAATGAACCTTCTCCAACTCATACTTACACGGAGGTTGGAGATTATGAAGTTAAACTGATTGCTGTTAATTCCGAAGGATGTGGAGATACTAAAATTATTGAACTCCAAGTGTCAGAAGTATCCAACGTATTAGAAACGTTTAACGAAACAGAGGTAACCGTATTCCCTAATCCAACCCTTAATCAGGTTAATTTACAAATTCAAACAGCAGATGTTCGGACCGTTGAAATCCTTATTGTGGATATTTATGGTAAAGAATTGCAACGTAAGCAAGTTAATTTCAACCAAATCCTCGAAACGGAGTTAAGTTTGGAGAACTATCCTGCAGGCGTATACTATATTCGTTGTTTATTTGAAAACCAAGAGATAATACGTAAAATTGCAAAAATGAACTAATTTGATAGGGGATTACGCTTATTTAAGTGTCTCTATTGAAAGCTAACATCATATAGAAGCTTTAAGAAAAATAACTCAATGTCTTCTACTACATTTAAAGGATATAATTTTTTAATTTAAAATACTCAACAAATGCGTTCAATTTTTACCTTCTTTTTATTGTTGACATTTCTTGGAGCTTCTGCCCAAGAGGTGAACCTCGACAAAATATCTACGCCTCTGTGGGATAAAATTTCCGATACGCCAAATGAGCTAGTACCAGTTTATATTTTACTTGAAGATCGAGTAGATATTGATGGAATGCGCTTAGATTTTATTAAAAATAAAACACCTTTACACGATCGTGCGGTACAGGTAGTTACAAGTTTAAAAGCTAAAGCGGCAGCTACTCAGCAGCCATTGCTTGATTTTTTATCTGCGGAACCTTTAGCAGATCGTCATTCTATTAAAGCTTTTTGGGCGACCAATGTGATTAAGGCAAGACTAAATGCAGAAAGTATCCAACGTCTTAGTGCACGCGCAGATGTAGGAGCGATAGAGTTGATTCTTCTTGATGATTTTGCAGATGAAGGAGAAGCCGTAGCTGCACCTCCAGTTCCTAATGGTAGTGAACCAGGCCTTATTCAAATGAATGCTCATAAATTATGGGAAATGGGGTACACCGGTGCTGGAAGTATCGTGATGACGGTAGATAGCGGGGTAGATTGGTTACACCCAAGTTTGGTTGGAAAATACCAAGGAATCTATTTTTCAGAAGGTCAATCTTATACAGGTCAAGCTACACAAGGACCAACAGATTGTGATGGTCATGGAACGCGAGTAACAGGAAATATGATTGGTTTGGATCGAATAACTAATGATACGATCGGAGTCGCTTTTAATGGTCGTTGGATAGCTGGACCACACGCTGGACTAGTGGATGCTTGTTCAGATGCAAATGTTGGAGCAATTGATAATTTTCAGCACGCACTTGATCCAGATAATAACTCAAGTACTACGGATGATATTCCAGATGTAGTAAATAACTCATGGGGAAGTTTTGGAGGTTGTTTTAATAACCAAACAACTGCTAACGTTCAAACGGCAATGATTGCTGCAGGTATGTCTGTAGTTTGGGCTGCTGGAAATGATGGTCCTGGTGCTTCCACCATTAACTCACAAGGAGATATCAACCTAGACTTAGTAAATAGCTTTTCAGTTGGTTCAGTTCAAATTAACAATTCAGTTTCTGGATTTTCTAGTCGAGGTCCTTCTCAATGTGGAGGTACGGGATCAATAAATATTAAGCCAGAAGTAATGGCTCATGGTTCTGGTGTTCGAAGTAGCACCGTGAACGGAAACTATAATTCGCAGAGTGGAACTTCTTTTGCCGCTCCTTACGTAGCAGGTGCAGTTGCTTTATTAAAAGAAGCTTTCCCAACTTTAAGTGGAGAAGAAATTAACTTAGCTTTATACTTTTCTGCAACAGATCTTGGTCCAACAGGAGAAGATAATGATTATGGTAATGGTCTAGTAAATTGTTTGGCTGCTTTTGAATATTTAGTAGGTCAAGGTCATGATCCTGTAGATCCAAACGTGAATAGAGATGTGATTATGGTTGAGTTAAATGACGAGGCTCAAATTTGTGGAGATGGTACTTATTCTGCTTTAGTTACTTTCGAAAATGGAGGACAAAATAACTTAACATCTGCTGATGTAGAAATCGAGTATATTAAAAATGGAGTAGTGTTGGCAGCTGAAACGGTTAATTGGACAGGTAATCTGGCGATCAACGAACGAGCAACTATTGCTATTCCTGAAATGTCAGATGTAAAAGGTGGAGTGAGTATTGTGGTAACTTTAAACAATCCTAATAATGGTACAGATCTAAAACCTTTTAACAATCGTCTTGAACGTCCGATTGTAATAATTGAATCCGAACCTATTGCAGCAGAGCGTTTAGGTGCTGATGTGGCTCCTTGTGCTGGTACCGTTGCTCATATAAGCCTTGATGCTGAAAATGCAGTGGATGCTACTTGGTATATTAATCCAACGGCTAATACGGTAGTTGGTACAGGATTGACTTTCGAGACACCACCTTTCCCTAGTCCGTTTACCTTCTATGCAGAAGTAGATTTTGAAGCTCAAGGTGGTGGTTTAGCAACATTAGGTACTGATATTGAATACACTAGTGAACAAGGTGGTATTTCTTTTGATGTACTTGCACCTACAACTTTAAGTACTGTAAAAGTATATTCTGAAACAGGTGGACTTAATTTATTCCAAATTCGTGACAACCGTAATTCAATTGTTAAGACTTTAAACCGAAATTTAGTGGCAGGAGTGAATACCATCAACTGGAATGTAGAACTCCCAATTGGTTTGAGCTATCGAATGCTTCGTACCGTAGGTAATAATATCGCAGCAGAAGCAGGAGAAAATGTTGCTTTTCCTTTCAACATTGGAGGAGCTATCTTTTTAAATAATTCTACTACTAATTCAGAACGATACGAGTTTTTCTATGATTGGGAAATCGCTTACACCAATGCTTGTGGTCGTGTTCCTATCGCTGTTGACTTTAATGGATCTAACGAAGGTTTAACTGCAGGAATCGAAGTCGTTACTACTGACCCAACCGCAGCATCTGCCGTTGTATTCAGTAACGCTGGAAGCACAGGTGCTAGTTATTTTTGGGATTTTGGTGATGGAAATACTAGTACGAACGAAAATCCAAATCATGTTTACGCTGAAGCAGGTGACTATACGGTTGCTCAATCAGTAATTACTCCTGGTGGTTGTAGCATTACTGAAATTGTTAACCTTACCGTAGGCATAGCAACTGCTACGACTGATTTGGAAGCTGAAAAATTTATTGAAGTTTTTCCAAATCCAACAAATGGTACGTTAAATGTCAACTTCACTTTCACAGATGCAGAAATAATTGGTATTCAGATTTCAGATGTGGCTGGAAAATTATTACTATCTAAAGATCCAGTTAGTTACCGAAATAACAATATAGAATTAGATTTACAATCTTTTGAAAATGGCGCTTACTTTTTACTCTTTCAATTAGAAGAAGGAACAGTGGTAAGAAAAATTGTGAAGATTAATAAATAAAATTCACAAGAAAAGAGGGCCTAGATATTTTGTCTAGTCCCTCTTTTTTTATACAACTTCTATTTTAAATAACCCGTAATATTAATAATTATGCGAACAAAAATTATACTGTTTTTTATTTTTATTTCTACCATTTCTACTTATGGTCAAGAACTAAATATTGAAAAAATTTCTCCTGCTTTATGGGAACAAATGCTAGATTCAGGAGCGGAGACTTTGCCTGTTTATATTTTGTTAGCAGACCAAGTAGATGTACTAGGACTTCGTGCTACTTTTAATCGAGACAAGACCAGTCTTCAAGAAAGAAGTCAAATTATTATTCCAGCATTAATGGAAAAAGCAGCGAGTACACAAGGACCTTTATTAGAATATCTTTATGAATTGCCTAATATCGATACCGACCGTATTGTTCCATTATGGATTACCAATCTAATTCAAGTCGAATTAACAATTCCTCAAATAAAAAAAATTAGCCTACGAAGAGATGTTGGGAAACTGGAATTTATTACACCAGAAATTGCCTTCAGTCCTGAAACAAGCGAAGCGGCTCCTTTTTCTCCAAATGGTAGCGAACTAGGACTTCGGTCTATCAAAGCAGATAAGCTTTGGCAGATGGGATACTCTGGTTATGGAAGAAGAATAATGATCCAAGATTCTGGCGTACATGGTGTTCATCCTGCTTTGCGATTAAATTACCAAGGGTACCACGTAGCGGAAGATAGATTCGCCTATACTGGTGGAAATCCTATTGTACCTAACGATTGTGCAATTAATGGAATTTTTCACGGAACGCACGTTGCAGGTACTACCTGTGGATTAGATCGACTCAATAACGATACAATTGGCGTAGCTCATAATGCTAAATGGATCGCAGCTCCACTTGCCAATCTTACGGGAGCTTGTGATGAAGCGCGTTTTAGCCAAATCCAAAACTACCAATTTGCTTTAAATCCTGATGGTGATTCAAATACTATTGATGATATGCCTGATGCAATTAATAATAGTTTTGGAGCACAAGGTGGTTGTCAAAATACAAGTGCCGTTGCTAATTCACAAGATGCATTAGAAGCTGCTGGTGTTGCGGTTGTTTGGGCTGCTGGAAACGATGGCCCTGGTGTAAGTACTACTTCCTCTTCTTCTGATATTAACCATGATTTAGTTATTAGCTTTTCTGTAGCTGCTTTGAATTCGAATGCAACCACTGCCGTTGGATTTTCTAGTCGAGGACCTTCTGATTGTGGGAATACTGGTTCTTTATTAATAAAACCAGAAGTATCTGCTCCTGGTGTAAATGTTCGTTCTTCTAATGGTGTCTCTGGTTATACAAATTCAAGTGGAACTTCTATGGCTTCGCCTCACGTAGCTGGAGCGGTTGTTTTATTAAAAGAAGCATTTCCTGATTTACCTGGAGAAGATATCAAATTAGCACTTTACCAAACAGCGGATGACCTTGGAGAAGTAGGCGAAGATAATACCTACGGAATGGGAATCATTAACTTATTAGATGCTTTTAATTTTTTAGTTGCTTTAGGTAATACTCCAACTGATCCACAAAGAGATGAGGATGTAATGGTGGTAAATATTCAGGCAACTGATCAACAATGTGGAGATGGTGCTTTTGCAGCGGAAGTAATGATCGAAAACGGTGGAGATAATACTTTAACAAGCGCCGTAATTGATTATGGATTTGTGGCTAATGGTACCACTTCTGGTACAGGAACCATCAACTGGACGGGATCCTTGGCAAAAGGTGAACGAGCAACATTGGAAATTCCTGAAACGCAAGGCTTAAATGGCAATTTTGATTTTAGAGTAACCGTACATACACCAAACGGTATAGAAGATCAGCGACCACTAAATAATATCTATGAAATTCCAGTCAGTATTATTGAAGTTGAGCCGCTTGAACTTACGGTAGCAGGAGAATCACTTGGGAATCCTTGTTCTTCTAACAGTACAGTAGTTGAGCTAACAACTCCTGGTGTTATTAATGCAGAATGGTTTGTGCAACCTAGCGGTGGAGCCGCTATCAGCAGTGGTCTGTTTTTTGAAACACCTGCTTTGCCAGGTCCATTTATTTTCTATGTGAAAGCGGAATTGCAAGGTAGCGGTGGAATTGAAGATATCACTACCACAGACATTCAAAATGGAAGCGAACCAGGACAAGGATTAGTTTTTAACATCCTTCAAGATATTCATCTAAATACGACAAAAGTATATGCAGAAGAGCCTGGTATCCGACTCCTTAAAATTACAAGATCAACTGGAGCAACAGTAGCACTGAAAACCCTAAATACAGGTGAAGTAGGAGAAATAGAGATCGACTGGGATATTGATATTCCAGCTGGAGATGGATACGTTATGGAGCAAACGGCAGGAGCACCACTTCAATTTACGACCAACCCTAGTTATCCTTATTCGGTGGGTGGAGTGCTTTCTATTATTGGAACAAATGATTTAGCAAATCCATTGGATAATTATTTCTACTTTTATGATTGGGATTTTGATTATGAATATGCTTGTGGTCGGGTTCCTATAACGGTAGAATTTGGTGGTACGGATGGACCTACTGTTGATTTTTCTGTATCTAGTAGTACGCCAAGTACTGGTGAAACAGTAAGCTTTGCAAATGCTTCTACTAACGCTACAGAATATTTTTGGAGCTTTGGTGATGGAACCACTAGTTCAGAAGAAAATCCAATGCACGTATACACAGAGGAAGGTACTTATCTGGTACTTTTAAGTGCGGTCAATGGAGATGGTTGTTCTATAACCACCTCACAAGAAATTGTGGTTGCATTATCAACCAATACAGAAGATCAATTATTAGAAGCCAGCCTCAATTTATATCCTAATCCTACTACTGGTAAACTGAATATAGATTTAGGTGTTAACTATCAGAATCCTTTAACAGAGATTCGAATGGTAGACTTACTTGGTCGTACAGTTCGTCAATTGTCTAGCAGTCAGATTCAAGGTAATAATCTTGAAATAAATATGACTGATTTAAATAATGGTGTTTATCATCTGATTTTTATTGCAAATGACGCCAGAACTACAAGACGAGTCGTGAAAATGAACTAACTTTAGGAATATATTTGAAAGACTTTTCGAAGCCTCAGAGTATTGAACTTTGGGGCTTCGCAATTTTTAAACAGCTTTAACTTGAGCATTAACTTACAATTCTATTATAATGAAAAAAAGAGGGACCCTTTTTATCTGCCTAATATTCTTTATCAATCTATTATTTGCGCAGAATTATGATCCATTTAAACTAACCAGTGATTTACAATCTGCGGTTGCTGATCAAACCAATACCCAACACCGAATTTTTATTGTATTGGAGGAACAAATTGATTTTGTTAGATTAAAAGAAGATTTTAAAAATAATAATACAATATTGGCAGATCGTTCCAAGACGGTTATTAACTTGCTAAAAGATAATGCCGCTCGAACGCAACGATCATTGTTAGACCTTCTAGAAAACAATCCTGGCGTCAACCAAGAAAGTATTCAAGCTTTTTGGATAAGTAATGCTTTGTTTGCAGAAGTTACAACGGACGTTCTAAAAACCTTATCCTTGCGAGCCGATATTCAATTATTGGAAGCAGAAAGAGCCATAAAAACCATTGGATACGAACGAACGATGGGGCCTTTTTTACAACCAGAAGGTATTGAATCTGGTCTCAAAGCCATCAATGCTCCGGCTATGTGGGAGCTTGGTTATACTGGCTATGGTCTGACAGCCATGATTATGGATACCGGAACCAGTCCACATCATCCTGCTTTAAGAAATAATTATCTAGGATTATATAGACCTCTAGAACAAGTTTGGAGCGGAACTGGAGCTGAACCTTTTGATTGTAATGATCATGGTACCCATGTTGCTGGAACCGTCTTGGGATTAGATAGATTGAATAATGATACAATCGGGGTGGCTTTTAATGGAATGTGGACTTCTTCCCCTCCAATCGGTTGTGGATTTGAAAGTACCAATCTTGGAGTGATCGAAACTTACGAATGGTCTTTAGATCCAGATAATAATCCTAATACTTCAGATGATATTCCATCGGTGATTAACAACTCTTGGGGTTTTGGAGGGCCGAGTAATGGTAGTGAATGTAATGGTATTTTTGTCAGTACTTTTAATGCCCTTGAGGCTTCAGGTATTGCCAATGTTTTCGCCGCAGGTAATGACGGACCAGGGCCACAATCTTTATCAGGACCACAGAATGTTAATACCAGCTTGGTCAATAGTTTTAGCGTAGCAGCTTTACAGGGAATCAATCCTGCCCTTCCCGTGGCTGATTTTTCCAGCAGAGGCCCATCAATTTGTGGTGGGACCGACGAATCTTTAATCATCAAACCGGAAGTATCTGCTCCTGGTGTTAGCGTTCGCTCTTCGGTAAGAAACGGTTTTTACGATAATTTTAGTGGAACTTCTATGGCTTCTCCTCATGTGGCAGGTGCCGTTCTTTTATTGAGAGAAGCTTTTCCAGATTTAGCAGGGGAGGATATTCTACTAGCATTATACTTTAGTGCTAGAGACCTTGGTGAACCAGGCGAAGACAATGTTTATGGAATGGGCGTAATTGATGTAAAAGCAGCCTATGATTATTTGATAACAGAAGGAAATGAACCAGTTCCAGGTGGGGTAGAAAACGATGTGATGCTTTTAGATCTTCAAGAAACACAAACCTTTTGTCAAGATAATTTTAATATTGGATTCTTATTCGAAAATGGTGGACAAGAAATGTTGACTCAATTTGAAGCTACCTACGAGTTGACGGGTGCTCAAACTTTTTCGGGTACCGTTAATTGGACTGGAGCGTTGAACAGCGGAGAACGAGCCATGTATCAAATGACGGGTAGTGGAATTACACCTGGTACTTACGAATTGGTCTTAGAAGTCAAAACACCCAATGGCGTGCTAGATCCTAGACCTTTAAATAACCGATTAACTAAACAAGTAATCATCATCGCAGATGAGCCATTGGTTCCGGAACAATTAACCACTGGAAATATTTGTGAAAACGGACAAGTGGTTTTAGCGGCTAATCTGGAGGAGTCAGGAATTATAGAATGGTATTCGGATGATATTACGAGCGTACCCGTAGGAACCGGAAGTCCTTGGACAACGCCAACATTGAGTACCACCGAAACATTTTGGGTAGATGCAAAACTTCAAAAATATTTGGGACCTCAACCAGGTGACTTAGTAGAAACCGCTTCCGACGAATCAATAGGTGGTTTAGTATTCGACGTATTTTCTCCATTTAAATTAAAATCTGTTTTGATCAACATGTCCGAACCTGGATTCCTAGTTGTACGAGCAGAAAATGGTAGAAGAGGTTTTATAGGAAATCAGATTTTTCCCGATCTAGAGGCTGGAATACAAAGAATTGAACTAGACTTTAATTTTTCAGCAGGAGAAGATCAACGCCTTTTTGTTAGACTGGTAGGACCTGAAGGTTTAACGACCTTGACTGGCGCAAATTTCCCTTATTCAATAGATGGTCTAATATCGATTACTGGAAATGATTTTGATAACGATAATTTCTATCATTTCTTTGATTGGGAAATTGAACATCAACAACTTTGTGGACGTATACCAGTTACCGTCGAAGTTAACGGAGCAGGAACTGTAAACGCAGACTTTACCGTCAGTAATGATACCGTTGGAGTCGATGAAACGGTTGTTTTTACGAATACTTCTACTGCAGGTGAAACTTATTTTTGGGATTTTGGTGATGGAAATACCAGTACAGATATCACCCCGAGTCATGCATTTATTGATATTGGAACTTATTCAGTGATCCTGACAGTCACTAGCCCTGATGGTTGTATTAGTGCAACAACAAGAACAATCAAGGTGATAGAACTTGCTACAGGATTGGAAGAAGATATTTTAAATAACCAAATTAATGTATTTCCGATCCCAGCAAGCGATCAATTGACCGTATCTTTTGATCTAAAAAGTCCAGAATCATT
>JALZUU010000503.1 GCA_023300665.1 Saprospiraceae bacterium
CATAAAATTATTTGGAGATTGAGTGATAATCGAGAAAGAATAAACCGTTGTATTGTCTGTTGGGTTTTTCCATTTTTCCCAGATACCAGCCACTGCAAAAACTGCTTTTGTTTTAAGGTGGATATAATGAGGTTGTCTTCGTTTATCTATTTTTTTCCATTCATAAAAACCATCAAAAGGAACCAAACATCGTCTTCGTTTGATGGCATTTCGAAAAGAGGGTTTTTCGGTAATTGTTTCAATTCGAGAATTAATCATTTTGCTACCAATTTTTGCGTCTTTAGCCCAAAATGGAATCAATCCCCATTTAAATAATTGGATTTGATCTGGATTTTCATTGGTGATGACTGGATGCAAATGAGTTGGAGCCACGTTATAATTGACCATTGGTTGGGCTTCATCGATCGGACTGAATTTAGCTCGAAAACGTTTTTCGAGTACAGCTTTATTTTTCGATAGGGTAGCACGTCCGCACATGAGGAAAAGTTTTTTGATTAAAAAAAGCAACAAAACGTAATGAAACGTCTGTTGCTTTAAACGGAAATAGGAAAGTATTGTTGAAAGAATCTTCCGATTTTAAGTGGTCGTATAATACCGGATCATTCCTCTTACTTTTTTATTTTTGCTACAAGAACTAGGAGCAAAGTCAAAAAATAGGTTTTTATTTTTAGGAGATCGTTTTAATCCTTCGACTAATTCGCTATGAAAATCTCTTCCAAGTTGAGCCAAGCAAGCCGCTTTTAAATAGCATAAATCAGATCCAAAGGTGAAATTTTCGGCTTCTGACAAAATTGTTAAAGCTTGCTCATAACGGTGATTTTCAAGATGCCATTTTGCATAAGCTGCCCAAATTTCATTACGATGAGAAGCGATATTTGTTGCTATTTCAAACTGTTCAATCGCTAGGCCATTTTCTTGATTGGCGCCATAAGACAAAGCCAATCCTAAGTGGTATTCTTCTACACCAGTTTGTAGACTAATAGCGGTTTTAAAATGATAATTTGCTTCGCGGTATCGATTCTCAGCCGCATAGCATTCTCCTAAATGGAAATAGATATCAGGGTTATAAGAATCAATCCGCTTGGCTCGATAAAAATAAGTTCGAGCCTTATCGTATAAATGAATTTTTTGATGACAGAATGCTAATTTGAATAACATTTCTTCATCTAAATCAAAGTGTCGACGTGCATTTTCCATGCAGTTGATCGCTAGGAAATATTTCTGTTGATGGATGGCAGTTTCAACATAATCTAAATAAGCTGGTAAGAACAATTCATTGACAACATAAGAATATTCAAATGCGTCCATTGCCTTGCTATACTCATACTTATTATAGTAAGCATGACCAAGGTTAAACCATGTCAGATACTGATAAGCATCTTTTTCTAAAAGCTCATGGTGAAATGCTAGGCAATCATCATACTCGCGACTCATTTCCATCGCCAACCAGATTTGCTTTAAAGCTAGCTCGTTGTCTGGAATGATTTTTAAAGCCGTTTTGAGCGCTTGATACATTGCTTGATACTCCTTTTGAATTCGGAATATTTCTGCTTCCAATACATAAGATTGACAGTCTTGTTCTTTGGTGAGCCTATAATTATTTCTTAAATCATCAATTATCTGCTGACCTCTAAAAAAATCAAAAAGTGCAATATAAGCCTGTACGCGAAGTAGATCAATTTCTATAAAAGATTTTCCAAATATTTCGGCTCGATCTAAAGATTCAAGCGCCAATTCAGGCTTTATAAGGTTAAGTAAAAGTGTTGCTTTTTTAGCGTGTAAAGTTCCAGAAAATTTATGCTGACGTAACGCAGTATTGGTTACTTCAAGCGCCTTAGAGATCGATACTTCTTCTTCGAAATATTGAATTACCCGAAGATAAGGCTGTTCAGCCATTGATATGGCCGATCCATGAGGTTCGTCTTTCTCAAACTGAGAAATCCAATCTTGTAAATGAGGTTCTTTACCAGAGTAAAGTCGGTTCATAGTGGTCCTGTTAAGTGTTTCAATAATATAGTGTAAAACAATAATACGATAGTTTGTATAATTTACTATTGGTAAATTATACGGCGGTAAGATTGGACGGTGTAGTTGTAAGATTTATTTAGGAAACGGAGATTCTAGGCTAAGCCTTTTAGTCTATTTTAAATCAACTTCAATATTGATACGGAATATCTTCCTTAATGTTTCAGTTTCTTAAAGAAGTTTTATTTGGTTTTTTGGAGAGAAGTTCTACTTAAAATGGTTTTGGTTGAATGTTGTTAAAAACAAATTATTCAGGGACAATATTTCCACAAAGTTTTCTTCTTTTACGAATCCGAAAAACTACTCCACCCACGACAGTGAGCTTTTGAGTATTTGAAAGATCGATCAATTCTTTTCGAATTTCAGCGAGAGTCTTAGGTTGTTTTTTTAAAATAGAAATAGGGGCAGTTCTTGAAACGGGCATGTTCATAATTAATGATTTAATTAATTAAAGGATTATAATAAAATCTTTTCTGTAGTCTGTAGAAAAAGTAAGAGAGGTAAAATTCTTGTAAGATTGTCGTTTAAATTTGGCCTGCTAAAAGGCCATGTAAGTATTACGACATAGATTCGTTAGACGAATATATTATATTTTTTATATATTTCAAAATAATTGATATAATTTTTGTCTTAAAATGGGCAAATTTATTTAGATAGGTCTTCTTTGCCTTCTGCCTTTTTTAGATTTAGGTCTCGATTGACGGCAACGCTGGCGTTTAATTCAAATCCAATTAAAAGCATTAAAACATTCAATTGTATCCAGAGCATAATAATTATGATTGTCCCAATGGAACCATATAATTTATTAAAAGATCCAAAATTATCTACATAAAAACTAAAGATGACGGTTGATAATATAGAACCAACCGTTGCTACCGTAGTTCCCACAGAAAAGACTTTAATTCGTGCAATGGTTGGAACACCATATCGATAGATCATCGCTGTTCCAAAATACACTAAACCGATGACAATAATATACCGTAAAATATTTAGTAAAATATTTTCGATTTCTGTCGTTTCCATATTCTGAACCATCAAAGTTACCAGTTGATTTCCCAAAATGATCAATAATATAGAGATAAAGATCATCCCCGATAACAATATTAAAAGCCAAATTGCGACTAATCGCCGTTTAAGCAAAGACCGCTTTTTAAAAGTTAAATGATACGTTTTTTCGAATCCCCGCATCATACTCATCATCCCATTGGAGGCAAAATAAAGCGCCAATAAAAAACCAAAGGAAAGTAATCCCGCCCTTGGTTGCGAAACAACATCCCTTAATAAATTGATCACTTCTTCTCGACCAATTACATTCGGTAGCATCGTATTAAGCTGTAAAATCAAGGTTTCTACAAAATCAATACTTCCATTTGATTCATAGATAAATGTAGTATCTATAGGTAAGATTTTGATAATATACCGATTGAAAATATACGGTAATACCAATGGAATTAAGGTGAAGAAAGCAATGACCGTAGGAAAAAGAGAAAGGAAAAAACTATAAGAAATAGATTTAGCGCGAGTGATTAATTGATCTTTTTTTAATTCTTGATAGATAAAATTGAAGACATCATAAATAGACTGTTTCTGAAATCCAGGAAGCGAACGTGATTTTGCCCAGCTGAATAATCGTCTCAACAAAGGATGAGTCAGCAAACGCCTTTTGAGATGATTAAAAGAGGGTAATTTCATAGGTTTTATGGTACCGTGATTTTTTAAAAAAGCTAAGAGGCCAGCTAGCAAACAAGAAATCTTATTCCATCGCCAACGCTAGCGAAGTAGGGAACACCGTGCTATTGTTCGGGGTGTTCAAAAAAAGGTCTCAATGGTTTTAGCAAGTATTCTGGTGCAGAAATGCTTTTATTGGTTTTGCCATCTATAAAACATAATTTTACAGAACCACCGTTGAGTAGCTTATTTTTTTGATTGAAAATCTCTGTGTAAAAGGTAATATGTCGACCCGGTAAACGCCTCAAGGTCGTTTCCATTCGCAATAAATCATCATAATGCGCAGGACGTACATATCTAATATTCAGTGACATTACAGGCATCAAAACTTGGTGTTTTACTTCTAAATCTCGGTAACTAATACCCAAGGCTCGCATCGCTTCTGCTCGCGCTACTTCGTAATAGGTTGCATAATTACCATAATACAAATATCCCATTTGGTCTGTTTCTGCGTAGCGTACACGTGCGGAAGATTGATGCTGATACATATTTTGTTATTAAATTGAATCAAAATTTTAGAAAATAAATTTACGAACCAAAAGAACCTTCTATTCAACAATCGTTCGGTAATTTTTAATGTAGGAATATTTGCATAAAAAATCAGCCAATAGGTGAAAACGCCTTAATTTGCATAATCAATCAAAAATATTTACCTCGTAAAAAACTACCGAATCATTGCGCAAAGAAAAGGAATTTTGTGGTTTTGAGGTAATTTTTCTTATTTTGAGGACTAGTTTTATATTAAACTTTTGGCGATTTACCGCTTACTATTTGATTCTTGCTTCCGTTGGTCAGAATTGAAGCGCACAAGTAGTAAAAACTAACTAGAAAAAAGCCAAACAAGAAGCAAAAAATAAGAACCAATGGTCAATTTTAATTGTTTCATTGGAAAGCATATTACAGCACATTTTAAGAAAATTACCGCATGTTTGATAAAATTAAAAAGTTATTTGTCGTAGAAGACGACGATCCATTGAAAAAGGCGTTAGAGCAAAAATCGCAAGAAGAAGCAGACGCTACTGCACCTGCCGAAGAAACGGTACCCAGTCGGCCCGCTGCTAAATCTACTGCTCCTCAAACACCTACGGCCAAACCAACGGGAGGAAAGGTGACCGAAAAATTTATGAATATTCTTTTGGGAGCCATGGACAAAAATAATTTGGATGGTTTTGATTATTTAGAATATAAACAATCACTTCAGTCGCTTCAGAGTATGGATATGGACGAGGCAACTCGATACCAATCTGCTTTTGCGATGGCTAAAACAATGGGGGCTACACCAGAGAAACTATTAGAAACAGCGAATCACTATCTAAGTATCTTAAAATCAGAGCAACAGAAATTTGGACAAGCACTCGTTAGTCAGAAGGATAAACAGATTGGTAACCGACAGCAACGACTCGACCAATTGGCCCAAGCCGCAGAACAAAAACGGAAGCAAATCGCTCAACTAACCAAAGAAATCGAGGCGCACGAACAAGAAAGCGCCCAAATAAAAGAACAAATCACTGATTCCACCGTCAAAGTGGAGAACACTAAAAATAATTTCGTTGTTACTTATCAGTTATTAACCAGTCAGATACAAGAGGATATTCGTAAAATGCAGTCGTATTTGAAGTAAGTATTTACTGAAAATCTAAATGCTAACTAGGCAGATCTTGCCTTCAGGACCTGAAAACCCTAAAAGAGACAGAAGAACGGCTATTTTTATGTTATTTTTGTAAAAAAGAAATTATTAAGATATATGGCAGAGCCAAAACCAAAATCATTCTGGAAAAGACCTGAAGGGGTCACTGGAGCAGTTTTTATAGGAGCCGCAGTTATAGGTACCGCAGCTTTAGTTACTACTTTTTTCTCGTTTATTGCTGGAGCATTAAGCACCGTTTTAGGTGCCGCGATCTCGTTATCTGTATTGGGACTCATCGTCTTTATGGCCTTAGATTCTAAAACTAGAGCAGTAACTGGGTATATGTTTAAGAGTGTCATGCGCTGGATAACTGGACTTTTTGTTCAGATTGATCCTATTGGTATTCTTAAATCTTATGTAGATGATCTTCAGGACAACCTCCGTAAGATGAGTCGCCAGATCAGCCAACTAAGAGGAGAGATGCACAAGATGCAGGAGATGATTCATAATAATAAAAGAATGATTGAAAGTAATCTGAATCTTGCCAGCAAAGCGCGTGATAAAGATAAGCGAAACATCATGATCCTTAAATCCCGAAAAGCTGCTCGGGCCAAGGAGTCCAATATGCGTTTAGAGGATTTGTACAAAAAGATGGAAGTCCTTTATCGGGTGCTGAATAAGATGTACGAAAACTCAGAAATTCTGATGGAAGACATCAAGGATCAAGTGGAAATGAAAGATCAAGAGCGAAAGGCCATCCATGCCAGTCACTCTGCTATGAAGTCTGCTATGAATATTATTCAAGGAGACAAGGATAAAAGATACATGTTTGATATGGCACTAGAAGCAATCGCGGACGATGTGAGTTTGAAAGTAGGAGAGATGGAGCGTTTTATGGATATGTCTTCCAGCTTTATGCAATCGGTAGATTTAAAAAATGGGGTCTTCGAAGAAGAAGGCCTTAAAATGTTAGAAAAGTGGGAAAACGAAGGTACTTCACTTATTCTCGGAGAGGAAAAAGATACGTTGATCCTAGAATCAGAAGACGGAGAAATGTTAGACCTTAACGAACCCATCGCACGCCCCCAAAGAGCTGAAAATGACACAAACCAATACGATAGCTTTTTTGATTAAATTGTTGAGTTATCGAGATTGTTAATTTTCAACAAATCAACATTTCAACAAAGAGCTTACTCTAAAAACTAAAAAAACTGAGATTTAAAACTTTATTAAAAAAAATAAAATATCTAAGTTGTTCGCGTTAGAAGATATACACGTTAAAGAATCTCTGCGCCTTTGCGAACTCTGCGAGAAATACATTTTTTATAGTAAGTTCAACAAATCAACAAATCAACATTTCAACATATATTTCACTAATAAACAAGAACAATGGCTCGACGATTAACGACCTTTTCAAAATTTTTAATTACCCTCCTCATCATTGGTGCCATCGCATTTATTGGACGGTATTTTCTCACACAAACGGATGTAGGTAAAGGACTGGCAGACAAAGCTGG
>JALZUU010000504.1 GCA_023300665.1 Saprospiraceae bacterium
TTCCATTTCCATTTCCGTCTTCATTTCTTCAGGAGCAGATTCTATTACTGGAGTTTCTGTTTCAAGAAGTTTAGATTTTTCCATTTGAATAGCTTCTTCCTCTAATTGTCTAAGACGTTCAGCTTCTTCCTTAATAGCTTCTTCTTGGATTTGTTCTTCCACTTCTGATTCAGCGATTAATGCCTCAGCTGCTTGCTTATCTGCTTGCATTTGTGCTTTGGCTTCTGCAGCAGCGGCGGCATTTGCGTCTGCTGCTTCTTGCAATCTTTTTTCTTCTATCTCTAATTTTTGTTGACGTACATTCTCCTCTGCTTCTATTCTTTTGGCCTCTGCTTCTGCAGCTTGAGCTTCCATTTTGTCTTTCTCTTTTCTAACTTTTTCAAGCTGATTTACCTTTCGTTGTTTTTCCTCTTCGGCCATTTTGGCTTCTTGGACCTTACGTTTTTTAAGTTCTTCTGCTAGTCTAGCTTCTTCTTTAATTCGTTCTTTCTCTAATTTGTCGAGACGTTTACGTTCTTTTTCTACTTGTTTTTGGCGTTTTTTCTCCTCTTTTTGTTGTTTTTTCAACAACTCTTTTTTCTCTTTTTCTGCTCTTTGAACGCGTTTGATTTCAGCCAATCGAGCTGCTTCTTTTTCTTTAGCGATTTTTTCACGTAACGCTTCTTCTTGTCGTTTTTGTTTTTCGACTAATTCTTTTTGTGCTCTTTCAGCAGCTAGCGTTTCTTGGATAGCTTGATTCTTTAAACGGACTGCTTCCATTTCTCCTTTTACCTTTAATTCTGCTAATTCGGTTTCTTGTTTGATCCGTGCTTTTTCTATTTCTGAGAGTCGATCTTGTTCTTCTAGGTAAGCTTTTTGTTGAGCAGCTTCTTCTAGTTTTAATTTTTCGAGATCTGCAATTCGCTGTTCTTCTCTCCGCTTTTCTTCAGCCAGTAAACTAAGTCTTGCTTGTTCTTCCGACTCTGCTTTTAAACGGATGATTTCTAATTCTCCTTGTCTTTTTAATTCTGCTAATTCTGCTTCTTGTTGAGCTCGTTGCTTTGCCAATTCTGCGTAGCGTTCTTGTTCTGCCTTAATCGCTTTTTGTCGTTCAATTTCTGCTTCTTGATCCGCTTTTAGACGTTCTAGCCTTTTTTCTTCTGCGACACGTTGATGTTCTAATCCGGCAAGTTTTAATTGTTCTTCCCGTGCTTTTTGATTACGTGCTTCTTCTAGAACAAGTTGCTTTTGTAAAGCTTCGATTCGAGCTTCTTCTGCTTTGCTTTGATGTTCTAATTCTGATAACCTTCGTTCTTCTGCTTTTAGAGATTCTAATTCTAATGCCTCTGCTTTACGAGCGGCAGCCAATTCTGATAATCTACGTTCTTCTGTTTTACGAGCTTCTTCGATTTCAGCCAATCGAGCAGCTTCTTGTCGTTGAACCTCTAATCGTTTTGCTTCTAATTCTTTTTCTTGTTTTAATGATTCTATCCGTGCTTTTTCATTGGCTTGATCACGAACTAGCTGATCCATCTTAGCTGCTTCAGCGGCGATAGCGACTTGTTTTTCTTCTTCTTGTCGACGTAAACTTTGTAGTTCCGTTAGTCGAGCTTCTTCTTTCATTCTTTTTTCTTCCATCGCTTTCAAATGTTTGCTAGATGGAGAATCTTTTTGTTTTCTAGTAGACTCTGGTTTTGGAGATACTTTAGGTTTTATTTTTACAGGAGTATCCTCTTTAATAGCTGCACTACGTGTTTCTATTTCCTGATCATTAAAATCTGTTGATTGGAAAGTTTCTTCTTCTATTTCTTCCTTTTGTGCTTTTGGCTTTTTAGCTGGTCGAGTGACCACATAAGGTTGCACGTCTTCAACAGCCTTTTCGACTTTTGGTGTTTTTGCCTTAGAAGTATTCTTGGCTTTTTCTTTTTTCTTTTTCCGTTTTTTCTTTTCTTTTTTATAAGTCTTATTTTTCTCAGTCTCCATCACTACTTTATCAGTAGTTCCTGTAGGATTATCGATCTTATCTCCCGCGTCAGGAGCGGCAGCACGATGGACATCTTCCATGCTAATTTTTGATTGTTGGTCTACGGATTCAATCGGAGTTGGATCTACGCTTTCGCCCTTACGTGCTTTCATGGCACGTTCGAGCGCTTGTCTTCTGGCGTCCTGCATGCTCGCTTTTTTAGTTTGAGCGGAAGCCATAAACGTTGTCGTTAATAAAAAACAAAGAATAGTAATTTTAGCAATATTCATATTTTACTTTTTAGCAAAAAGATAGAATCCAACAATCAAGCATTGTTGGTGTAACGGAAATCTCAAGGCAATCCTGTCAGAGCAGGTTTATCCATAATTTCTTTATACTAAAATTAGTCCAAAATGGTAAAAAAGCTGAAATTTAGGCTAAATAAGCGGATGAAATAAAATAAAAGAAGTACTAATGTTATAGCCCTAAATAGTTATACTAGTTAGATTCCTAATGAAAAACATGAAATGATGCAATTATTTAATAGATTAAACTTTCTAGCCAACCTTTAACTATATATCTATTTTTGTAAATTAAAACGATAATAAACAAGACAGCAAATAGAGAAAAAATACGCAGATAGCGTAGATTACGAGCTGATTTTTCGCGACGACTGGTATAATTTTTTTTTCCGGTATAAGACATATTAGATTAGATTTTGTGCCGTTCCCAGTAATTTTGATCTTCGATTTCTTCGAGAATGGTCACATAGTTCATGTACCGTAGCTCACTAATTTCACCTTGTTCTACGCCTTCTTTGACAGCACAGCCAGGTTCGTTACGGTGGGTACAGTCTGCAAATTTACAATCTTTTGAATACTTAAACAGTTCTCGGAAATTATGAACGACTTCCATGGGTGTTAGATTATTAAAACCTAAGGTCTTAATACCTGGAGTATCGATGATATGTCCTCCAAAATCAAGCGGGAACATCTCAGCAAAAGTAGTTGTGTGCATTCCTTTACCAGAATAATCTGAAATTTCGTTGGTATGAATATCGAGATGAGGTTGAAGTGCGTTGACAAGTGTTGATTTTCCGACACCAGATTGACCGCTGATCAAAGAGATTTTATCTTTTAGACTTGCTTTAAGTTTATCTAGTCCCGAACCATTGATAGAAGAAACTAGTCGAACTTCATAACCTATTTTTTCATAAATCTCTCTGAGATAATTATAGACAGTCAATTCGTCGTCTCCATATAAATCGGCTTTATTGAAAACAATGACTACTGGAATATTATATGGTTCGGTCATTAATAAAAAACGATCAATAAATCCTTGTTTAAGGTTGGGGCTGATGATCGTCATAATTACGACTGCTTGATCAATATTACTGGCTAATAGATGAAGGAAATGTTTTTTTCGAGGTGATTGTCTTACGACAAAATTTTCTCTAGGGAATATCTTTTTTATAATTCCTTTTTCGTCGGCCTCTTTTTCTACTTCTACTCGGTCGCCTACTGCGACAGGGTTGGTAATTTTCATTCCTTTCAGTCTGAACTTACCAATGATGCGACAATCAATCACTTCCTTATTTTCGAGGAGTACCTGATACCAGCTTCCAGTAGATTTTATAACAATTCCTTTGTGCATATTTTCTAAATGCTTTTTGCTTCTTAATACAAAATCGATATAGTTGATATAAAAATGATCAACTATGATTTACGATAAAGTAAACCCAAAGATTTTGTAAAAAGTTCGACCTTTTAGCAAAAATTTCTAATGACTATGAATGGCATCTGCAATTTCTTTAATAATAGAAGGATCTTTTTCGATGGCATTTCCAATGACAATTACGTCGGCTCCTGCTTCTATATTTTCTTTTGCTTTTTCAGCCGTGCTAATACCTCCACCAACAATCAAAGGAATTTGAATACCTCCACTAACTGACTCAATCATGCTAGCTGAAATAGGATTTTTTGCACCACTACCTGCATCCATGTAAATCAACTTTAATCCCAACATTTCTCCAGCCATAGCTGTACATAATGCAATGTCATCTTTAGCCGCGGGAATAGGAGTGGTATTGCTAATGTAAGAAACGGTAGTAGTAATACCACCATCAATTAGCATATAGCCAGTAGGCATTACCTCCAACGGGCTAAGTTTTATATAGGGGGCAGTGTTGACATGGCGACCAATTAATAACTCAGCGTTACGACCGGAGATAAGCGATAAAAACAAGATCGCATCTGCTCGATAACTTAGTTGTAAAGAATTGCCTGGAAATAAGATTTTAGGGATATCGCACGCTTTTGCAATATGTGAAAGACAGTCATCTAACACACTATTTACAATTAGACTTCCTCCAATAAAAAAATAATCTACTTTAGCCTCAATAGCTAGGTTGAGAATTTTATCTAAATTGTTCATCCGCAGTTGATCGGGATCAATCAATACGGCAAATTTCTTCTTTCCTGTATCTTTTGCCTCTTGTAGTTTCTTGTATAGTAGCATTTGTTTTATTCTATTTATTAGTCCTCTTTTTCAAGACGATTTTTTCTTTTAATTTTTCTTCAATTTGAATAAAAAGCTCACGCAAATCATCATAGGCTGCGAGAGGGAAGGTGGTTTTTTTAATATTTACTTTATTGATCAGTTGGAGAAATTGATCTTGTACGGAAACCAATAAACTATAATTTACACTATCATCAGCTAAGCTTAAACTAACAGATGCAGGTAAAGACTCTATTTCATAATCAGTGGGGAGTTCTAGATTTAAAACAAAATTTTCCGTTTTAGGGAATTCCATTTCTACCGCGCAATAGCGATTTTCTTCTGTTAACTCATTTTTTAAATAATCAGAAATAAAGACTGGTTGGAAATATAATAAATCTCCCTTTTTTTCTGTAAGCTCTGAAATATTTACATCTGCAATTAAGTGAAGAGACTTGTCATAAATATTCATGTTTTTTGTAAAAACTGAATCGATCTTTAGTCCTTGTATTTGCTCAGTCCACTTGGCGGGGTATTTTTCTTTGTTTTCTTCGTTGGCCAAATAGGATCGAAGTTTAGCGCCAGCGTATCCTTTATATTTTCCTTGCAATTTTCCAATTAAACTACCATTACTGTCTAGTTTTAAACTAGCCATGGTGGTTGTCTTAGTTACAGGTGTTTCAATATCGATCCATTGTGGAGTGTCTTCGTCCAATAGCCAACCACTTTTATTTAGGGAATTAATATTTGGATAATCCATTGTTTTGGTGGGAAGGCCCACATCTAACAAGGTGGTTTTGTCGTCTAGTTCAGCAGAAATTATTACATGATTAAATTGGTCAATAATTGGATATGTTTTGACAACTCGTCCGTGTGATCGAGTACTGATTAGTACAGGGTGAGCGGTAATTCCTGCGTGGCGTAGAAGTGCTAGATAGGCCAAGTTTATTTCCCCACTATTTCCAGTTTTAGCAAGAAATACATCGTTTAATGTCTTGGTAGTTTTGAAGTAATAGCGCTTATTCCATTCGATAGTTTTACTGACATATTGATAAAGTGCAGCAGCTTTTTTTCGATCAGAAGTATTCGCAGATAAGATTTTAGTAGTTGCTGGATTGATCCACTCACTGAACATTTTTTCATTCGTAAATTGTTTTCCGAATCGGTCTTGATTCATGAGCGTGGTGCTTACTTCCCCCCAATTGCTGAGATAGCTTTGTACATGGCCTCCAGGAAATTGGATTTCTTTGAGTTGGAAACGTAAACGAGCACGGTGATCATTAAAGGAGGTAATATACTTTTCTGCTTTTAATGCTGGAACATTTACCATCTGGTAAACATTGTCTTTTATTTTGGTAATGGTATTTCCTCGGACATCGAGTGCACGATCATCTTTACCTACTTGGCTGATTTGGTGATTACCTTGAAATAAGTAAACATATTTAAAAGCATTAGGGATTTCGACTTTTAAGCGACTAGAGCGAATGGGGATATTTTCTTGAAAATACCAGTCACGTAGATCTGTGATACGAGGACTGACAATTTCGTAGCGATACTCCAATACTGACCCAGCTTGGACCTGAGGAAAGGTAAATCGCTTCTCAGCAAAAAAATCATTTATTGTATTATTAAAAATATCTTTATTGGGAATGACTACTTTTGTTCCATCGGGCGCAAAGGTTTGGGCGCGAAGGTAAGTAATGGTTTCAGCGAATTTTTTTCCAGTATAATATGGAATGATGATATTGGCCTTTTTAAAACCTTCAGGGTTTAAGACTTTGATTCGTCGATGGCGTTTATATCGATAATATACCGCACTACCTTCTAGTTCTACGATAATTTGACCATGATCAGCAAGTACGACCGCTGCTGCACTAGAATCAGGTGCATAAACTGTCATTTCTAAATCTTCTTCTGGAATTTGATTCCACTTGAGTAAAGAAGTCTCTTGTCCTGTTAGATTAAGCGAAAAGAACAAGAAAAGTGAATAAAAAAGATATTTCATGAGTATAAATTTTAAATAGCTTCTTCAATTTAACCTACGGCCAACAAAATAAGCAATAATTTGGGAAGTCGTATTGAATAAAATAGTATGGATCAACTAATGATAGCCGAAACAACGTTACTAATTGCTCGCGATTTTGGCCTAGAAGGACATGAAACGCCGCTAACGGAAGAAGCGTTATTAGAACTAGTCGCTAACGAGGTAGCCTATATGATTGAGCATCGGTTGGATTTTTTGTTGAGTTTATTATATAGATTGGATGTTCTTGAACCTGATATTAATTTCGCCTTATCTCCTTATTGTACTGAGCCTGCCAATCAAGCATTGGCTAAACTGATTGTGGATCGACAGAAAAGACGTATCCTTAGTAAACGCAAATACAAACAATCGAAGCCTAAAGATCCAGGCGATTTAGCGTGGTAGTATACTATTGGCGATTTGAGGGTTTGGTGCTGCTCTTTTAGGAGACTGGAAGGCAGAAAATGGAAGAAATCTCCAGTAGTTATTATAGCGTGGTATTAAAAAGAAAGTCGTACCCGAGATAAACGGATACGACTTTTATTGATTTTTTGCGGATATCTTTTAGGGTAATGGTCGAAAACAAGATGCTTTGACTAGCTGTACCTAAAGACTTTATTCTATCTACGAACAATCAAATCTAATTGCTTATTAAGCAAAATATTATTTAATGAAAGCCCTTCACAAGTTTCGTCTATTTTATAAGTAGTATAAGAGTCCGTATTGATATCTGTTAGAATTAATAGAGATTTATTTTGCTGTTTAGTCACTTGCCAAACCATATTTTTAGTAGTCGTTGGAATACTTGCATCAGCAAAGCTAGTCGTAATCTTTACGATGCCGATTTCGCTAAAGTCAAAATGCTGAGTCATTCCAGAAACTGTCGTGTTTTCGGTTAGCGTCCATTGATTAAAAATTAGATCAAGGGTAATTCGCTCTTGGCTATCAAGATGATTACAACAGTTGGTAGAATCTAATCGACATCCTTTATCTTTGCTAACTGGATCCGTAAAGGCTTGAGTTGCTAAACTGGATAAAAACAAAACGGTTAAGAATATATAATTTTTCATAATGAAAATATTTGTTATTGACTATTTGGTTTAATTGGATTGTTATTATAAACACAAATATAAATTCAATAGGTTGCATGTAACGAATAAGCTAGACGAACGAAGTGAAATTTTCGATGAACAACAATTTACTTGCTCGGATCGCTTATCTTTGCTACTTTAACGCTACAATATTACAATAAGTTTGCCCCTAAATCCAGTGTTGAAAATACCGTTTATCAGACGGTTTTGTCGGAGTTGTTAATTGAATAATAACTTATTTGATTGGGTGGAAATGAAGAAATATAAAATGGTGTGTAATTTAATGTTTCCAAATAAAATTTTTTATTAAATTATTATTATTTTTTTTCTTTTTTATTTATCTTAAAATAACAATCATTCCAAATAATATTTTGCCATTATGAATAAATACCTCTATACCTGCCATCGCTTTATTTTTTTAATTCTGATTGTTTTGAGTGGAGTAGGTTGTGCCACAGATAGTACCAAAGCACCTGCCAAACAAGCACCCGTAAAATCTGGTTCGGCGTCATCAGATACATCCAAAAAAAACAATACTAGAAAGGATACTAAAACGATCATATTTTTTGGTAATAGCCTTTCGGCTGCTTATGGATTAGACCCCGCTCAAGGTTTTGTTGGATTGATTGAAAAGCGAATTGATTCTTTAAAATTAAATTATAAAGTGGTCAATGCTGGGAATAGCGGAGAAACAACGAGTGGCGGAAAAGAAAGAATAGGGTGGATTTTAGAAAATAATCAGCCCGATATTTTTGTGCTTGAATTAGGTGGGAATGATGCTTTGCGTGGACTACCTGTCGATGCAGCAACTGCTAATCTTCAAGCCATCATTGATGCCGTAAAAGAAAAATACCCTTCTGCTAAAATTCTATTGGCTGGAATGATGGCACCTCCCAATATGGGCAATGAGTACACGACAAAATTTGCCGCCATGTATCCTCAATTGGCTAAGGAAAATAACGCAGCGTTAATTCCTTTTTTGCTGGATAAAGTTGGAGGACAACCTGAATTAAATTTACCAGATGGTATTCATCCAAATATAGAAGGACATCAGATCGTGAGAGAAACGATTTGGAAAGAATTAAAAAGTTTATTGGTTGATTAGTTAATTAGTGCCCGCAATCGCAGCGCACTAATTAACCAATCAACTAATTACTAATTATCTTGCTTAGCAAAAACCTGCTTCAATAAATCAGAACTTCGCTCACTTACATTATTACGAATACCTAATTCTTTCTTTTCTACCATGCTAAACAAACCCGTTAATGCTTTTTGCGTTACGTAGTCGTCTAAGTCAGGGTTTACCTTAGTAACAAAAGGAATAGAATTGTACTTAGTGATGACATCATTCCAATATTTAGTAGCATTGACACGGTCAAGTGATTGTACTACCTTAGGTTGGAAAGCAGCGGTGAGTTCATTAGAAGTTGTTCTTTGTAAATAACCAGTGGCTGCATTTTTATCACCCATTAAAATATTTGTTGCATCCGCAAAACTCATTTGCTTGATGGCACTTACAAAAATAGGTTTAGCACTTTTCGCTGCATCTTCTGCTGCTCGGTTTAGTAGCTCAACCATCTTACCTTCTACAGAAGTAAAGCCAGGAATTCCAGATAATTTATTAGTTACTTTTTGTACTTCGTCCGGTAATAGAATTTTATACGTTCCTTTTAAAAAGCCGTCTTTAGCAGATAATCTATCCGCCCCTTGACTAATACCTAGATTTAAAGCTTCTTTTAATCCTAGACCAATCTGGTTTTGGGTAAGTGCTCCACTTTCTAGAAGCGTTCCTGCCATTTCCTGAAATTGTGTACAAGCAGTCAACTGAAGTGCCACGAGTATAAACATGAATTTCTTAATCATAATAATTTTTTTAAATTAGAATTGCATTTAAATTTAGCAATTATGGGTAAAGTGATTTTTGTG
>JALZUU010000505.1 GCA_023300665.1 Saprospiraceae bacterium
ATCGGGCGTAACGGGTAATTTAATATGCTTAAGCTCTTCCGTGCTCAATAAATCTTTTTTGTTCCCAATCACTTTAATGACACTTTCGCTGGCATGTTTTCTCAAGTATTCCAAGTCTGTGGGGATATTCTTAAAGGTAAATGGTCTAGAAATATCGACGACATACAGAATTACATTTTTCTTGATAAAATAAGCCTTTGGCACCTTTTCTTGGTGTATTTCTCCGGCAATATCCCATAATTTTACGGTCGTTTCTAATTGTTTGATCTCCTTTTCGTTGACTCTGACCCCCATCGTTCCAAGATATTGACTACTAAATTCATCATAAATAAAACGATTAAAGATGGAAGACTTTCCTACACCAAAGGATCCTGTTAACAGCACTTCTAATTTCATAATTACTTAAAAATTTTTCTTTTTTCTAAGAAAAGTATCTTTATAAACAGAATGGTGCCATTCAGCGTATAAAAATTCTTTGTGTTTATTTGTTTGAATAAAATACTAATACCAGAGATCTGGTATCATTGATTAAACATTGAATGGGAAAGCCAATACAATATACCAATTAATTGGTATGTTTTAGTCGGTACAAATATAGTATTTTTATCTTTGAAAATGTTTCCAAAAAAAAAAGCCTGAAATAATATTTATTTAGGCGCAGTACGACCTTTATGCTACTTTAATCTTTTCTCGCTTTTCTTGCAAGATTATCTGATCCCAGAGGACTATGATCTTCAATCAAATTTTTTTATTTTAAGATTGAACAAGTAATATGATATTTTTTATATATATTACCATATATCTTCATTTTTTGTTAAAAAATTAGACGAGAGAATACCATGATTAATGGGTGTCTCTACCTCTATATTTTAACCCAAACTTACATACCTATTTGTTAACTTTCTTAATGAATGCACCTAAAACAGTAGAATGAAAAAAGTAACGCGAATCGTAGGAATCGGCGCTTCCGCCGGTGGCCTTCGAGCAATTACTGAATTCTTTGACCACATCCCAGATATTACGGGAATGGCTTTTGTTGTAATCCAACATTTATCACCAGACTTTAAAAGTATGATGAATGAATTATTGCAAAAGCATACGAAGATGAAGATTGTGGTGATTGATAAGCCAACTTCAATAAAAGCCGATCATATCTATTTGATCTCTAGCAAATTCAATCTAGTCTTAGAAAAAAACACGCTTAAGCCTACCAAACGTAATGATCCTAATTTCATCAATTTACCCATCAATTTATTCTTTCATTCTTTAGCGAAAGAAAGTAAGGGAGAGACGGCGGGAATTATTTTATCTGGAACAGGATCGGATGGAGCGAAAGGAATAAAAGCGATCCAGACAGCAGGAGGCTTGGTTATGGTGGAAGATCCTCATCATGCTCAGTTTGACGGCATGCCAACCGCGGCGCTCGATGCGGCCAAAATAGATTTTGTACTTCCTCCCTATGCATTGGCCAGAGAGTTGATGCGCATTAACGAAGGGAAAGAAAGGAATACGACCTTTTTGATTATCGATCCTGAGAAGGACGAATTCCCCCCTCTTTTTGAGGAGGTCCTTACAGAGATATTTATGAAGACGGGGATTAACTTTAAAAATTATCGTCATAGTACGCTCATTCGCCGGATGGAGAAACGAATGTTCATTACCAAACAACATGATCTGGAAGCCTACCTAAAATACCTACAGAAAGATGCAGAAGAAACCAATATTCTACAAGAAGAATTTTTAATCAACGTCACTCACTTTTTCAGAGATAGAGAAGCCTTTAAAAAATTAGAAACAGAAATTATTCCTAAAATTTTTGAAGGAAAATCAGCTCGTGATCAAATCAGAATTTGGATTTGTGCCTGTTCTTCTGGGCAGGAAGCGATTTCGACAGCGATTCTTTTTAGAGAATATATAGAGAATAATAATCTGTCCAATCAAGTAAAAATATTCGCATCAGACGTTGACAAAACCGTCATTAAGACCGCCAGTGAGGCAATTTATAGTACTTCTTTATTAGGAGAAATACCGCTTAAGTATTTAGAAAAATATTTTGAGCCCGTTAATCCTGAAAAGACAAAATATTCAGTCGTTAAGACCTTAAGAGAAACAATTGTTTACGCGGTGCATGATGCGTTGTACGATCCACCTTTTATCAATTTAGATTTGGTTTCTTGTAGAAACATGATGATCTATCTCAATAATAAAAACCAAAAAATATTACTTTCTAATTTTCATTTTGCCATAAATTATGAAGGTTATTTATTCTTAGGTCCTAGTGAGTCTGTCGGTGATTATAAGAACTGTTTCAGTCCTATTTCTATTAAATGGAACTTGTATCAGAATATAGTTAAAGAAAAAATAATCCAACCAAACCTTTCTAAGGACTCGGAAATGAAACTTGAAAGAAGTACTTTTCGAAAAAAAGGTACTGCTTTTCCGGCAAGAAGAACTTACGAAAAAGCGGTTATACAAGACAGCTATTATACCAAGTTATTAATAGAGCAATTTGCTCCTACCTGTATTCTAATCAACCAGGAATTAGATGTTTTATTAACGAATGGTGAAGTTGACAGAGTACTTGGATTTCCTAGAGTTTCGGGGCAATTTAATTTGAACGAAATGGTTGGTCCAGATGAGTTAATTATTTTTAAAAATGGGATTCGTAAGTGTAAAGAAAATCAAAAATCCAATTTTTACGAAAGAATTTTATACAAAAAAGGAACTACTGAATCCTTGATGAATATTCAGTTTTCTTCCGCAATAGATAACCAACATCCAGAAAGAGAAACCTATATTGTAGAGTTCTTTTTTAATGTACAGGATGCAGTTGATCAACCTGATAAGACAGAAATTATACCTCAGGAAAAATTACGGATTGAAAAAATCAGTACGATCCAGAGAGAATTACGCCTGGCTCAGCAAGAAAAACAGATACTAATTCAGAAGCTAGAAATGGCCAACGAAGAATTACAGGCATCTAACGAGGAGTTGCTGGCTGCTAACGAAGAGCTCCAAAGTACCAACGAGGAACTGCAATCCGTTAACGAGGAATTATATACCGTTAATACGGAGTTGCAGAATAAAGTAAATCAGCTCATCACCACGACCAATGATCTGGATAATCTTCTTAATAGTACAGAAATTGGTAGTATTTTCTTAGATCAGGAGTTGAACATTCGACGATTTACTCCAGCGATTATCAATCAATTTGCTTTATTGGATACAGATATCGGCCGACCGATTACTGGCTTTGCCAATTCTTTTTTGGATAAGAACATTTATTCTGAAATTCAGAAAGTAGTTAAGAAGTTAGTTGTTTTTGAAAAAGAGGTTAAAGACGATAAGAACAATCATTACCTGATGCGGGTGCTTCCTTATCGAACCGACGCAGGACAGGTGGATGGGGCAGTACTGACCTTTATTCCGATCAACGAACTAAAGAAGGCGACGGATGATTTTACGGAAGTGGCAGAAAGATACCGAGCTGTTTTTGATAATTCGTACGATGGAATTATGCTGATTGATGAAAAAGGAAAAGTAACTTCTTCTAATCATGACTTTGGAGGATTTTCGAAGGAGCAAATCGTCCATCGTTCTATTGTTAAGCTAATGCCTAACCCATACGGTGAAATTCTAGAAGGAGCGATAGAACAAGTAATGAAAGGAGAGCCTTCCAGTTTTTTCCATTTTGATAGCGAGGATAAAAATGGGAAGCGACAGTGGTTTTCGGCTACGGTAACCCCTGTGATTATCAATGACGAGATTCGATGTCTAGCTTTTATTACCAGAGACGTAACGGCATTGAAGGAAAAAGAATTAGAGCTCCGAGAAATGGGTATTTCACTGGAGAAGCAGGTGATTTCTCGTTCGGAAGAATTAGCGGTAAGAAATACAGAATTGAAAGAGATCAATAGTTATCTAGATAGCTTTGTACACGGAGCAGCCCATGATCTACGTGCACCCATTACCCAGATACAAGGGATGATGCAATTATTTCCCAAGATTGAGGATTATTCAAAGAAAGAAGTTGTTTTTAATGAAATCTCCTCTTGTGTCAAGCGATTAGAGAAAACTTTGACGGGATTGATCGAAATGATTGATTTTCAAAAGAATAATAATCGTATTTCTCAACGGATTCATTTGTTACAAGCATTTAACGAAGTAATCGCCCAATTGGATTATGATATTAAAGATATAAAGGCCAAGATAGAGGTTGATATTCCAGAAGATTTTCATATCGTTTTTATCCCTGCTTACATCACCAGTATCTTTTATAATCTGATGAGTAATGCCGTAAAATATCGGGATTACGAAAAAAGTTTAAAAATTAAAGTTTCTGTGAAACAACAGGAAAAATTCGTCGTAATTAATGTTTCCGATAATGGAATTGGAATTGATTTGAACCGTTATGGTCATTTTTTATTCCAACCATTTAAACGGCTAACTGTGGAGAGAGAAGGTACCGGAATCGGCCTAAGCATCATCAATAATGTAGTACGCAAAAATGGTGGTAGGATTGAGGTAGATAGTAAGTTAGGAAAGGGAACAACATTTAGCGTTTTTATTAACCCATTGAATGTATATGAAACAATTGCCGACTAAGTGGAAGATTTTATTTGTGGATGATTCCAGAACTGAAATTAATTATTTAAAGCTGTTTTTCCAGCTTACCAAATTTCCATTGATTCCTAAGTTTATTAATTCTGCCTTAGAAGCGGTAGAAACACTGAAAACAATAGAGGCTGATGAATTTCCTGATATAATTGTGGTAGATATTAATATGCCACTGATGGATGGATTTGAATTTTCAGAGATATATTTCGATAACTACAGTGAAAAGTATCCAAACACCCACTTATTTATTTATAGTACCAGTATTCATTCTGCTGATATCCGGCGGGCTGAAACTACTAAAGGGTGCACTGGGTTTATTGCAAAGCCTTTCAGTGAAAATACTTTTACAGAGAGTATCTATCCTCATTTGGTTAAAGGCGAAAAAATATCAATGAATTGATTTTTTCATAAAAAACAGTAATATATTCTTTGTTTATATTATATATATGAATTATATTTACTCTCGCTGTTTGCTTTACAAACCTTGTATTAGTAGTCTATGTTTGCTTTTCAAACTTTTACTCACTCTTTTTCTGTTAATAAGTAACCTGCTAAGTGGCTTTAATGATCCAATAGGTAGGTCAATCTTATGTCTTATACAGAAAAAAAGACCTCTAATTAAAGAGTTTACTGAGCGTTCAACTAGAACTAATATTGTTGAAAATATTTTCATGCATTAACTAATTAATATTTTACATATATTTTATAATTATAATGTTTTTGGCATTCAATTTGTATAATAAAAAGAGAAGAAAATAACACGAATT
>JALZUU010000506.1 GCA_023300665.1 Saprospiraceae bacterium
CGGGCGGGTCAGATAATTCGAAAAATACTACAGGCGGCAGATTTTTTGCCTGCCTTCCTGCGGAACGCAGGCAGGTTTCGTTTTTTTTCTGCCAAAAAAATGAACAGAAAAAGAAAGAAAAAGTCGAAACATTTGGAAAAAATTAAATAAATGAATGTAGTTATTTTTCATTAATTGAACAATCAATCAGCTGTTGCACTACATTCCATAGCCAATACCTTTAATAATATATTTACAAAAATTAAAGTGCTTGTTTATACCTCTAGGTGTAGATACAGCCTAATATTAAAAATGAAATAAAAAATGTATTACAAGAAGATTAAAACAGAAAAGAATATAATAGAATTTCACAATAATTGGTTAGGCGTTGAAACCGTAATAGTCAATGGCCAAATAGTCTCTAAAAAAACTTCATTACTTGGAGCACATCACCATTAACGATCCGAGATTTTTTTACTACGGATCGCCTGCTTCCTCGCGGTCACACCACAAACCTAATCTAAAACCAATCATAAAAAATCTTACCAAAAGTTTAGCAGTACCCAACCATACTCAAATAAGCCCCGTCTATCTAAGTAAAAAAATTATGAAAGAACTAATGATCCTATCAATTATCATTCTTTTAATGAGTTCATGCGATAATGATTCCAATGATCTTCTAAACACTATTAACACGGATATACCGGTTTGTGTGCAGGGAATTATAGATAACCCTGAACAATCATCAGATTTAAAAACAATAAAAGTTCAAGAGGTGAATGGTGAATTACATTATTGGCTCAATACCGATTTTACACACTTCGACGGTGTAGAATTTATTTTAAATTCAAACTGTAACGTAATATGTTCATTTTGTGGTGAATGTATACCCGCAGAATGCATAGATGAATACGATACAGATTGGATAATCATCTGGGAAAAGTAATCTTCCCAGCTTTTGTGTACCTTTTCTTTTGACATTTGATAATGTTTTAAGTGTAATGATAATAATTTTTAACTTATCTTAGTGTCCAGTATGATGACTACTTCCAAACATTATCAAATTTTCGTCTTCTTTAAAAATGTATAAATATGAATAAGTTACTTTTTACACTTTTAATTATACAATTTAGCTTGAGTGAAATAATTTCTCAAGATTGTTCTACGCCCACAAAATGGAATATTGTAAAAGACATAATGCCTGGATTTTCCAAACAGCACGATCTTTTTTTTGCATCTGAAAATGTTGGATATACAACGGGAGTTAGAGGTACCATGAGAAAAACGATAGATGGTGGTAAAACATGGGAAATCATACAAGACCCAGAAGGTATGGGAACACGTGCGCTCATAAATACCTTGTACTTTGTAGATGAACAAACTGGATTTGCTGCTGGAAATGGTGATCGCGAACCCTTCTCTAATACTAGTTATGATGCAGACTTTCTTAGAACTTTTGATGGTGGCCTTACTTGGGAAAAAAATCAGATAGATAGTATTAGAACTGTCATCGATCTTAAGTTTTTTGATAACCAACATGGTTTGGCTATTTGTTTCGCAAATGATGGAACAAAACCAATTATAGAAACCCATGATGCGGGGATATCTTGGAATTATTTGGAAACAAACATTATAGTCGAAGGAAGTACATTTATCCATGCTGGTGATCGCTTACTAGCCTATGGAGAAGACATTATAAATTCTGAAAATGTTCTGTTTGAAATTAAAGAGAATGGGGCAATTAATTATTCTTTAACAACTCCTCCAGGCATAAGTAGATTCTATTTTTACGATGAATCTTTAGGTTTTGCAAGAACAATAGATAAAGGATATAAGACAACAGATGGAGGAATAACGTGGACAGAAATTAATTTTCCTGAGACAACCATTTGGTCAATCGTTCATTTTGCTGATGAAGACAATGGTATAGTTGCAAATACCATTTATGTTTATGAATCTGGAGGAGGAGAAACATGGGCGGTTCCGGCTGGACTAGAAATATTTGTTACCAGTGATGGTGCTGAAACTTGGAAGCGACACGAGTTAGGAGAACTCTGTGCTATCGAAGGAAGATTGAGTCATTCTGCTAAACATGGCGAAATACATTTTCATGCTGGAAATAATAACGGAACCTATATTTTTGATCCTGAAAATATTGTCAAGGAATCTTTTCAAGACATAACCATTTGTCCAAATCCCATCAGTGATCATTTATATATCTATGGAATAGACAACGCAGTCATTCAAGCACAAATTTTTAATATTGCAGGTCAAAAATTATTTGATGGAAAGGCAGCCCCAAGTATCAATATAATTGATTTTAGTTCAGGGTATTATATTTTAAAATTGTTAACCCTCGATCAACAAGTTAATATTTCATTTATAAAACAATAAAAATAACTGAGTGCGGGGGATTGTTCCACTAAGTGTGTCATTTGGCATCCCGCCCAGCTGTTGCACCACATTCCATAGCCAATACCAGTAATAATAGATTTACAAAAATTAAAGCGCTTGTTTACAC
>JALZUU010000507.1 GCA_023300665.1 Saprospiraceae bacterium
GGTAGAATTCATCATTGGAATTACCCTTTTATGGTGGCAGCTAGGATTAATTCAAATCCCGCTTTAAGAAACCTAGCCAAGCGCTATGCTTCCGCGTGGGTTTCGCAAAGCTACTGGGGCTTTTCTATTCGAGCAGAGCTATCAAATTTAGCACCTTTTTTCGACTCCTATAATTGCATAATGATTGCTATTTATTTTTTATTTTCCGTTCAAATATCAAGCAATATTCAAGTACTAAAACATCTTCAAACGCAAATTCATTTTTAAGAATTTCATTCTCATCGCTCTTGAATTCTTCCATAGAAAAATTTCTATTAATTGTTTTATTTAAAACTTCTAAATATTCACGCTCAGTACTTTGTATTTTCAAGTCCGAATATTTTAGTTCAACTATATCAAATAGAAATTGGTAATGGGATTGCGTAATACCCAAAACAAATCCACAGATACTAAGTATTCCAAGTTTAAAGATAAAAAATATCCACAACTTTTAATATTATCATAGTATTCCAAATAACATCTTACTTTTGAATCATAAAAAAATGATACCTTTAGCGATTAAATTAACTCGCTTAAATATATGTCCATTTCTACCTCATCTTCCAAACACTGGATTCACATTATATTAGTCGTTATACTAATAGCTGACCTTGGATATTCTTTTATGCAACATTATAGCGAAGTGATAGATGGCGATCTAGCTCGTATAACATTGAGTTATAAAGAGGTCTTAAGTGACCCGTTTGGGATGAAAGTAGTTTTAGAAGGGAAGCATTATCCTAACCCTAATCGCTATTTTGCTCATTTGGCCCAATCTGAATACTTTAAAAAAATTCCCCTCGCCTTACAGTTTTTTTTTGATCCTATTGAAAGCATATATATTTCCTGCGCCATCCTGAAATTGTTAATTCAAATTGGATTTATATGGCTGTTGGCTATATATGCCAATGGAAGTAGTAAATTAAGATTCTCCTCCCTCCTTTGGACGACTTTTTTAATTTTTCCATTTATCCAAAACACCCAGTTTAATAGCTATTTAGGATTAATTCTTCGATCAATTACTTATACAATCAGTTATAGCTTATCATTAGTTTTATTTCTATTATTTCTTCTTCCTTTTTATCAACAAGCGGCACATCAAAAATCGATGCTACAATCGAATTGGATGAAATTGCTATGGATAGGTCTGAGTATTATTATCGTGCTAAATGGGCCTTTAGTTCCGCCATTAATTTTAATAATACTCCCAACAATACTTTTCTTTTGGTTGTTAAAAAGAGTAGATTTTTCGAACGATCAAAGTATAATTACAAAAGTGCAAAAAGGAATATTAAAAATGCCAAGTGGCCTCACCATGGTAGGCGTTTTGACTATTTTATTTAGCTTGTATTCCTTTTATTTGGGCACCTATAATGTGGACAATCTTACGATTCCTTTAAGCGAACGATACCAGCTAATGGGTAAAGGATTATTCAAGCACGTAACTACTAAATTAGCCTTCCCGTTATTACTTGGATTTTCGATACTAAACACTGTTTTATTATCAAAATTTCAGGACAAAGAAGCAAAATTTAAATGTAGTTTATTTAAGGGTATTGCAGTCCTTTCTATTATCTATATTTTATTACTACCTTTTGGTGGTTATCGTGAATATCGGCCTTTGATCATAAGTTATGATACCATGATGCCGATTTCGATTGCACTGATTTTTTGCTTTGCTTCTTCTTCTCGATACTTACTATTAGCTTATCAAAATCGTGCGAAAAGGTTTTTCTTAGCCGGGATTTCTTCTGTTTTAATCTACTTTATGATTTCAGATCGTCCAAACTTTGGTAAACATGACTGCGAGAAAAAGATGTTGACGCTTATTTCTCAAGCAAGAACTCAAGAAGTTAAAATTCCCCGACCTTGCTCTGTCTTGACTTGGGATATCATCACTAATAAGTATCATTCAAAACACAACTGTAAGTTATTGCAACTTTGGGGAGTTACGGATGTAGTAGAATTTTATTCTAATGAAGATGAAGAAAAAACGCAGTAATTTCAAATCCCGCTTTTAGAAACCTTGCCAAGCGCTTTGCTTCCGGGCAGGTTTCGCAAAGCTACTGGGGCTTTCTAGCTTCGTTCATGAGCTTTGAGAACTCTGAGCGCTGGAAAGCGGCAGAGCAAGCGTTCTTAAAGCGAATAATAGTACTGCAGTTATTCCGAAAGGTTAAGTTGCCATGAAACACCATATTTATCTTCACACCATCCGATTTTTTTACCAAAACCATAATCACCTACATTTTTGTAATTATCAAGCGGAATCATTATTTGGCCTCCATTTGAAGAAAGTTTTTCAAATAACGTATCTATCTCTTCTTCCGAATCGCAGGAAATAAATAGAGATACTCCTGGCGTGATTGACCAGGCGTGATTATAATTATTTTCGGAAATCATATACTCCGTACCATTTAAAATAAATACTCCATGCTTGATAAGGGCTGGTGTTCCTCCTGCGTCTCCTTCGGAATATTTTAGGATACTTTTGATTTCTGAATTTGGAAAAATAGCGGTGTAGAAATCCATCGCTTCATTGGCCTTTCCGCATTGAGCACCTACAAATGTTAGGAATGTTGTTATTTTCATGTTAGAATATTTTATCGTATTTCGACCTCTAAATTTTTACGACTATTGATCTAATAATTTTTCTATTTTGTAAGACATCATTTCGGTTATATCTGTTTTATAACCTATCTTATAGAACTGAATGGTTCCATTTTGATCTATAATAATATTTGATGGATATGATTTTATTTCAAACTTTTCAGCTATCCATCTTCCATCTTCCACGATATCGTATGCAAAAGGATGCTGTTCTAAAAACGGACTTAACTTATATTCCGAATCTAGAGCAACCGCAATAAATTCCACGTTCTCGTTTTTAAATTTTTCTCTAAGTTCGTTTAACTGAGGAATTTCTTTTTTGCATGTAGAGCAGGTAGTAAACCAAAAGTTTAACACGACAACTTTTCCTACCATATCTTTGCTTTTTAGTTTTTTCCCATGAATGCTTCTTGCTGAATATTTCGGAGCTGACTTTCCTATTGTTTCTATTGCTTTTTCATAAGCTAGATTATTTCTTTTCTTCTTTTCCTTCAAATTTTCCTTATATTCTTCTCTACTTGTAATCGTGTATCCTTCTAAATTATATAGTGTTTTATCTACTTCGTCGGTATAAAACATTTGTTTTGCTGTTACGGTATAAGGACCAAAATACTTATCTCCAGCAACATATTTCATTAAAAAACCTTCTGCGTTGTATATATCTACATGTTTTAACCCAAACTTTTTAGTCGTGTAAATCTCCCTATCTTGACCTTTTATTTTTGTAGTCCAAACTTGGCAAGGAAGACCGAGAATTGTATCTGCTTTACCTTCTTGTAGGATTGTTTCTTTATTTGGATTCATAAATTCTGTTCTTATCGCTTTCCCCTTATTGTCATATTTTAAACAATCATATATCATCTCTTTATCATAATCCAATAAAATAAAGGTTTCATAATCGTCTCTGTTTGAAATAGTTTTTTTCAATAGTTTATTATTATTGAAAACCATAATGATCTCTTTTTTAAATCGGTAAGACTGCTTTTCTTCTTCTGAAAGCGCTCTGTCGTATTTTACATCATAGATGATCACAACATCATTTTTTATAGTTTCTGCATCTGGATATTTCCATTGAGAAAATGCATTAAATGACATTAGAATTGATAAAAATAACAACGTACCTATTTTTAAAATTTTCGTTTTCATAAAATATTTTTTATTTTTTCTCTGAGTGTATTTTTTTCTTGTAGAAAACATTTTATCTTAATGTTCGATTGTCTCTGAACTTAAACAAATATCATTCTCATCAAATAAAATCTTTAAAACCCCAGCATTTACCCCATTTCCTGTTAATCCTAAATTATAACTAAATTCTTTTTTCCATCCAGGTTCTGGTTTTCCAAGTAGGTTAATTATTTCATTTTTATATTTTCCTTTTAGTTTATGCTTTTTATTTAATGAGCCTATCATTTCCCACCTTAGTCTAAATTCAAACTCCGATTCTTTCCAATTTTTCCATTCCTCAGAATTGAATTCTTTATGATGTTTAGCTAAGTCAAAAGAAAAAATATTAAGATAAAATAGTCCACCTATTATCAATAATATTGCTAGAATTGGAATCGATTTTTTCATTTTCATAAAGCTAATTCGAGTTATAGTTTTGTTTCGTTTCATTTTTTCATGGCACCTAATCTGCAGGTGGCACATTTAGCGACACTTGACAGGTAAAGAATGCTAGGCACTGGCTTTTCATTCTTTTATATCTTTTAAATAAACTTCAGCTTTCTCCTTTAAAATATCGGGGTATTCATTTATTTCTTCTGGTAAATTATAAGATATATATTTTTTCAGTTTCTTACTTCTCGTTTTAGCATATTCTTCTAAAAGCATTGAGAGTCTTTTTTCATGTTGTTTACTTCCATTCTCTACTGGTACCCAATAAAACAAACGAAATATTCCTCTCTTCTCATCTAAGTTTGATCTTGGAAATCGATCAGTTAAATAGTCACTTACTTCTGATTTATAAACTCTTTGAGTCGAATTAACAAAATTGTTATTATAACTAGGATCAATAATTTTTATTCCGGTTTCTAACAATGCAACCATCAGTCCTTCGGAAAAATCATTCACTTCTCTTAAAAAATGTGGAACGAACCATCTACTTATCCTTCTGTCTAATAACTCTATTAAATACTCTTCTTCTTCATTTGATATATCCGATGATCTATTTTGAAAAAATTTCTTAAATATATCTTCTCCAATATCATTAAACAACATCGTACTTCTATATTTGCCTTGAGGAAATATTTCTCCAGACATAAATTTTTCTAAGTATTCTTCATATAATAATTCAATTGACCTTCGACCTGAATCTCTATTTTTAGATTCAGATTTATTCTTCTTTTTTATCTTATTTAATTCAATACGATATCGAATTCGTTGAATTCTTAAAAATAATTTCTCTGTAATATTTCTTTCTGTTCGTTTGATATTTTTCTTCTTTAGTTTTCATTTTGTTAGTGCCTAACACTCATTGCCCGCCCTGTATTCGCCGCTAGGCAACATGGCCGTTGGGAACATTGTTACCACCCGTTTTTTTTATTTCAACATCATTTCAATTACTCTTCCATAATCCAATAAATCTATCCCCCCTTCAGAATACAATTTCTTCCAACTGAAGTTTATAATCTCTATCTTCCTTGCTGCTGTTTTATTCCATTCTACTTTAAACCCAAATTCTTCTAAAACCTTTACAATTCTTTTCCCTATAGCGATTGTAACTTCATCATTTGAATTATCAACTTTTTGAAAGGCTATCATCAAACTTGGATTTTCTGGAACAATAGCTCTATTTAAATCTTGTTCATGATAAAAACAATATCCATCTGATCTCTTTCCTTCTTTACGTAATTCCCTTTCAACTTCTACACACTCATAATGACCATCACTTGATGTGTATCCTGCATTATGCAATGAAATAATATTTTCTTTACATAACTTATTAAAAGCTAAAATCAATTTACTTGTATCCGTTTGTGCTTCCCATGTATTACTTTCTTGTATTAATATATCATATTCTTCTCTAATAATATTAATTGCCCATTCTTTAGAAATTTCATCTCCAAATTCATTATCCTCTATTTCTTCAATTACATTTTCTTCTATCTCTTCAATGGACAAAAAGCCTTTCCTGATTTGTTCATAAATTGATTTAAAAATAAATTCTTCGTTTTCTGTCATTATAATTTCTCCATTTTAAGTTAAACTCCTATCATTTTCTTTTTTCTCTTTCTTAGGTTTACTCAACGCTTAGAACTTTCATTGCGTAAGCTTCCTTCTGATACGATTCTATGGCTTAAATTCTGCGGATCATTTGGATCGAAAATTAGGCAATAGTCATCTGGGCTATTAGTTAACAATAATTTTCCATTATCAAGTTTAGTTATGGACTTTATTACCTTACATTCCGCGGGAGAATTTAGTAAATCATAAGTCCATTCTACTTTTCCTGTCTTTAAATCGAAACAGCCTAGTGTTCCATATTTTTGTGGTCTCGAAAAAACACCTTTAGTACTGTAATATACTTTGTCATCTATACAAGCATATACAAATCCTAGCGTAAAATTTGATGGTGCCTTGACTTCTCTTATTTTTTCGCCTGATAAAATATCAAGTTCGACATATCCATTCATGCCTATCCATTCTATTGATTTTCCATCTTCAGATAATAAAACCCTAGACTGATAACCAATATCGTGATAAGTTTCCCAATTGATCTGGCCCGTAGAAGAATTCATGGAAATGACGGAACTTCGGCCATCTGCATTATAAGCAATCAGGTAAGAATGCTGATCATCAGTCACTGGCCTTAGACCTATTCCAGTTTGGGAATTAAACTTCCGGACAACGGATAATGAATCGTATGAAAAATATTGTGGCTCTGGAACCTTTTTAGTATCCGTGTATAATAATCCATCTGGCGTTTTTGTAGGGCTGATAATCCAAGGAGCATTGAAATCCGTTTGCCCTGTGGGAGAAATCTTGGCATACATTAAAGAATCCTTCGTTGATTTATAGTAGATAAACTCGTCCTTGTTGGTAACCGAAATTAATCGCTTGTAGTCAAAGGTATGTGGATCTATCCGCATCTTTTTAAGATCAATTTTATAACCAGACTTAGATCCCCATTCTAATAAGTATATGGCTTTCGATGTTTGTATATTGTGGAAGTAACCACTCATTTCAATATGCTTGAAATTGGAATTATCCAATTCTTTAAAATCTTCTCTACTGAAGAGTTTGATGGTTGTCTTAGTATTAGCATCGGTCAATAGGGAGAAAATAACGTTTTCAGTAATTATTAGTTGACCATTATAAGGTGTCTTGAGAATGTTTAATTGATCGGATTCTTTTTCTTTCGCTGGGTTCCAAGGCAAGGCATCTCCCGTTTTCAAATCTTCTACCATAAAATCTAAAAATTTGATGGAAGCGTTTCCAAATTCATATTTAGTTCTAAACTTTTTCAGACTTGATGGCTTGGCGTACAATTGCAAATATACCTCGTATTCTAGGTCTTCTAATAAAAAATTGGTGGCTCTTTCCTGAATCCCAGCATCTTCTAAAACCGCATTTACTAAATGGCATAATTTCTTAATATCGTATTGTCCTCCATTTTCCTTATGGATAACCATGTATAATGCTTCCTCCGTTTGGATGGAAATATAATGGTTCAAACTGTCCGCTTCTTTTTGTTGAAATATGAAAATTTCGTGCTGAGGAAAATTAAAAGGAGTGGCGGCTATGAGGTCACTGATATGTTTTGAGTAAATGATTGGTCTAAAAGGATGGTAGAGAAATGCATGTTCCACTAAATTACGCTTGGTCATTAAATTTCTAAAAGGGAACGTATAATTTGGTAGAATTTCATCATGCGTTCTTTTTACATGAACATTAGAAAGAAGGCCAAGTTCTTTGCTGTACTCAAGAAAAGCCTTCCTAGATATATCTCCAATCCTAATCAACTTCGAATAGTCGTCCCAGTCAGATTGATAAGGAGTGATTTCTTTAAATTGGGAAAGACTTAATCCTGTCTGATAAAGACAGATCATCAGGTACTCTCTACCATAACCTTCAAATTGTTTAAGATTAATTTGTTTAAGTTCTGATTGGATTTTGAGTTTTTCGGAGTCGGTGAGGGAACCAGATTCGAATAGGGCTATGAGCTTATTAAAGCCCATATGGGATACCTCAAAATCATTGTTTAATATTTCATCCAGGTAAGTAGGATAACCTTGAAATCCAAACAATGCTGCATGTCTTAATAACAAATCTTCCGCCCGTTGATACTCCTTTGATATTCTGTGTTTAACGGAGTCGTATAATTTCAGCCATTCGGAAGGAGCCATCTGATAGGATAATTCAACAAGTAATTCTGTGGTTCTTAAATAATCCGTATTCGTCTCAGCAGAAATCTTAATGACCAATAAACTTTTGGCTATGGCGTAGGCTCTAGTATCGGTATTATTAAGTAGGGGAAGAAGAAGCCTAGTATGAGTATGCGCACTTAGAGAACCGCTTTTTTGTAAAAATATATCATATGCTTCTTTCTTTAGCTCAATATCATCCATACTTATACCCGCTACTAATTCACTAAACTCTAAACCATAAGTTAATTTATCATGCTCAAATAGAACAATATAGTTTTTTAAAATTTCTTTATAATCTCCTATCCTGTTCTTGATTTTATGAATGTTCCAGTGAGAAATTTTGTTTTTGTCACCACTATCTTCTATAAGGGAAATTAATTTTTTATACGCTGCATACTCCGCTCTAGAAGTATTGATCAGTAGGTTTGTTACTTCCTTTGAGAAACCATTTTTATATTTTTCTATAAGCGCTTCTTCTGAAAAAAGATAATAATCAAGTAGTTTTTTAGGGGTACTCTTATTGTTTAATTGATTCAGTTTTTTTGCAAAAAAATCGTTAGATCTTGTTTTTACATCCTTCATCAAAGTGGAGTCTGTTATCTTATAAACGATTGCTGACTCAACATTTGATTTCTCATTCATTGGAGAAAAGGATTTTTGCATTATAGGATCGAAAGAAAGATTACCCATGCTAATTGAGCAGCATGCAATCAGGCAGGTTATTAAAATAGATTTCAACATATTAGCACGTGTTGTTAATTGCAATGATTGTTTAAAGTTCCCACTGTTGTTACATAATAGTTAACATAGATTAGCTGGATTTCACCCTACTGGAACACACATAAACACCATGTTGGTATGTTCATATTTCTTTTATTTAAATCCAAAAAACAATCGAAAATAAGAAGATAACTTGAATTGAATTATTTTTTCTTTCATGAAAGATAACGTATCGGCGATAGGTGGCGGCTGCGGCGATAGCCCAGCTGACATCATGATCACATGTTATGAGTAGGTTTTAGTTCATCGTCTTACCGATATTTCTATTATCTTACTTTTCTTATAGTAATTCATATGATGTTCATCTTGTTTTGGGTTGTTTAGGAAATTCTGATTAGTAAAATCTTTAAAGGGTACAATTTCGAATTCTATACCATCGTATTCGGCATATAATTCAGTTGTATCAAGGGTGTAGTTCCAAATTGGATCTCCATATATTTCTACTACATCTGAAATTGTCAAGTTTTTATTAACCTTAAGATCTTTCTGAGTGTTTCCAACAAAAGCGTTTGGGTCAATGTCTATATATGAAACTATTTTATCGTTCGAATTTTGTTCGTGTGAGAATGACAAACCGAGTTCACTGTATTTGTATTCAATACTATGTTCGCCCCATTTAGTTGTATCATAATTATTTCCAAATCTTGTCTTAACATCAGTTATGGTTGATTTGTGTAACACTATTTGAGCGATTCCTTTACCTTCTTTGATAGTCAAAGAATCCGTAACGATTTTTTGTTTACATGCAAACTGTAGTAGAATTAATATGAATGCAATTCTTTTCATTTTACTTACTCATAACAACTCAACACCCACAACAAACCCACGGATATCCAGTATTTTCACCTTAAAGTTAATAAATATCCACAACTTCTAACACTATATATGGTTTCTACATGTTCCGTTGCATCGATGTGATAAAACTGACTGCTGTCTCTTACGAAATAGGTTTTAGTAAGTGGGTTACTATTGAGCAACTTGTTCGTAGTTTTTATACTACAAGAATTGATTATAAGGAATGTAATCGTTGCGATTGCAAAAAGTGATAACCATCTTTTCATAATTCTAAGTTAAGCAAATATTTGACAAAAATTTAATTTCCGTATTTAATGCTTTTTTTAATTGATGATGTAACCGTGTAGTACGCGATCCGTAAGCTACGTGGTGTAAGAGGTGAACCTCGTGCTAGTTCGCTAGTCGAGGCCATCTACTCGATTCTGCACCGTTTTCTTTTTTTTTATTAATTTTGTATCAAACATGCAGGATGTCAAATATAACAATAATTAGCCCACTCGACCAACCTTCTGGAAAAAATAGACTTCTAGAAGAGTTATCTTCAAATCTGTCAAGTGCAGATTATACTGATTTTAAATTCATAGTTGCTTATGCTAAAAGTAGTCCATTACTGAAATTATATGATCAGATTATCAATTGGCGTAAAACTAAATCAATTTCTGCAATAATTGGAATTGACCAAAAAGGAACAAGTCAAGAAGCCTTTCAATTTGGAATTGAAAATTTTAATGACATTTATGTTATGCATATGATTGGTAGGTTTACACCAACATTTCATCCTAAAATTTATCTTTTCACTGGGCCAAATAAAGCTGTTGGATATAT